>NZ_JAUDRJ010000006.1 GCF_030382115.1 Nostoc sp. GT001 | reverse complement strand
AACTTGCTTTTCGCATTCGTAGTCGCGTTAATTCTTCGCGTTCCTGATTTGATAACACCGCAGCACGAGATGTTGCTGGTTTGGATAATGGCGCAGATTGTCCACTGGCAATACCAGCAGATAATAGTAAAGGTGAAAAGATAATAGCGCTTTTTACAAATAAAGCGAAAATAGCTTGATTTTTACTCTTCATAACAACCACAATCTTTTGGTCAGTTTTTGAAGCGGCGTGCCTCTCTCCAATCTATAACAAAATTAAGTAGTAATCTGGTGAAATATACTAAAGGATAGGCATTGAGTTCATCTTGTCACACCTGATATCTCAGTAACTACCTCTTTTGGTATATCTAATTTTTACCAAGAAAGGAGGGAAGGGGTAAAGGGTAAAGGGATGGATTTTTTAGAGTATGTATCTTTTCCCTTCCCCCAAATGGGTTTAAAGCCCCCTCATAAAATGAGGTCTTTAATTGGGGGAGGTCACAATCCTCCTCCAATTTCTTTTCCTTTACCCTTTTCCCTTTACCCTTCTTCGTCAAGGTTTCCCCTACAAAGGGTGTTTTCGCTTCAATAAATGGGAAAGTTGAATCCTTACGATTTATCGAACCTTTTCAAGATCCTCTCTCACGTGGGGAATGTTGCTTATCGCTTAGAGTTACCACCGAAATGTCGGGAATACATAACGTCTTTCATGTTTCTATGCTCCGAAAATACGAACCGGATCCGTCGCATGTCTTCGGTTGTTGAGCCGTTACCTCTTCGCGAGGATTTGACGTATATTGAGCGACCGATCCAGATTCTAGATCGGAGGGAGCAGAAGTTGAGGACGAAGGTTATTCCTTTGGTAAAGGTTTTATGGCAACATCATTCTTCCGAGGAGGCAACTTGGGAGCGTGAAGCGGAGATGCGAGACAAGTATCCTCACTTGTTCGAGCCTTGATGTATCTTATTTTCTTATTTCATCTGAATTTGAGGACAAATTCCTATTAAGGGGGAAGTTTTGTCACGACCCAAATTTCCTCTATTGTACGGAATTGTCCCAATTTCGTTGTAACCGCCTATATTTTATCAAAAAATTATATTTCTTCAAATTCTTCAATTTTCTAGCATTGATCAAGTATTTTGCAACCATGAAATTATATCGCCCAATATGAACAACAATTATTTCAAATGAACGCAAATAAACAAAAATTGCCAAAACTGCCTTATTTTTCCAACTTTGCGAAAATAGCCATAATTGCACCTAAAACTTGGAATTTTTCAAATTTGATATTTTTCTAATCATGGGATTAAAATAACATTATTTTTACTCAAATAATATCATAAAAATTTTAAATATTAATTTCGAACATTTTTCGCCAAAAATTGCGCAATTATGGGATTTTTCCAATTTTGTTGGAAATGGCATATAAACTTGGAATTTTTGTGATTTCTTATTTTTAGCTATATGGATAAATTATTTTAAGGGCAATCAACAATAAAAATCACCATGGGACCATCTTTCAAATTGTAATTTTAATTTTCCAAAATGTAGGATTCTTCCCAACACTTAGATAAAATTCAGTTCCATGTATTCTAACTAAGCTAACTATATAATTACCCATCTAACTATATCATTTTAAACCAATTTAATCAACTAACTTAGTTCCTTTAATTAAGGGATTTTATGTCCTTTAAAATATGGAAAAGTAAACTTAAATGAGTGAATTAATGGAGTTAGATGTGTGTTGTCACAATTATGGCCATTGATTAAATCAATGGCCAAGATCAAGTCAAACTAAATTAAATTAAATGAAAAATAAATACAATTTTTGTCTTTAAATTAAGAACTTCATCTTCTTCAATGAACATTTCAAAATATATGAAAAACCACCATTGATGCAATTTTCAAGCTCAAAATCACCCTCCAAACTTCATTTTCAAACCCTCCTTCTTTCACAAAAAATATTCCTTGTTTCTTCCTCTTCCCAATGAACCCTAAAATATATATATGTTATGTGAAACCCTCCAATCTTTCCAACTCAACTCAATCAAGCTAGAAGCAAGATTAAGCTATGGAAGCTTCAACAAATCATTTCCAAGTTTGGAAACTTAAAATCCAAGTAGGTGTTTCTTAATTTTATCATGTTTTTAATTATGTAGATAATTATATATACTTAAAAAAGTATTTAAAACACTAATATAATGTTTAAAAATATATTTTAAAACTTAGTTTCAATTTTGGAACCAATATGAAAAAAATTAGAAAGTTGGGATTTTTAAGGACCTAGAGGGTATGGACCTCTAGGAGCCCTTAAAATCCCATTTTTCTTCATAATACACTTTAAAATAATTATATATAATGTTATGTAAATTTTGGTAAAAATCGAAAAATAAAAACGAGAAGAATTTTATCCCATTGGACCTAAAAATGAGTATTTTTCTACCCAATATATATATTTTTATATATAATATAAATATTGAAAATATATTTATTATAATGCTCAAAAATAATATTATTATACCCTTTATGATTTTAGGACTATATATGATCTCTACTTTGTGCTCAAATTGTACACAAATCAAAAATTGGGAAAATACCCATCGGGTACTATTCATCAGATTTTTGGCATATATATATGGACTCCATTTTAGTGTATAACTCACCTCCTAAGTCTTGTATACCTTGCAAATAAACCAAAATAAATATATACAAAATAATTATAAGAAGAAGAAGAAGTAACTAGCTTGGAGCTTGAGTTTTGGGCCCAACCATAAGCCATATTCGACCAAACAGTGCACGGTACGACGATAGTGTACCAGCCTATTTGGGCTGGGTTTGAGTCCATGGGTGTGGGTAGTATGAGATAGTGGTATGGAGTTAGAGTGGGATAGGTGAGGGTGAGTTAGGAGTGAGATTGAGGAGTGAGTTTAGTGAGGAGTTTTGGGCCCAATTGAGGCCCACCCGAATCTGCCTGACAGCGATTCGGCCCATATGTTGGGGTGTTGGGGTGTAGATGTGTGGTGAGTGTAGGTATAGTGGTAGTAGTGTAGTGTAGGAGTGAAGTGTAGTATAGGAGTAGTAAGTAGTGAGTGTTAGGCCCAATTTAGAGGCCCAATGGTGGAGGAGCATAGGCATTTTGGCCATGCGTATATATATATATATATATATATATATATATATATATATATATATATATATATATATATATATATATGTATATATATATATATATATATATATATATATATATATATATATATGTATATATATATATATATATATATATATATTATATATATATATATATATATATATATATATATATATATATATATATATATATATACGTATATATATATATATATATATATATATATATATATATATATATATATATATATATATATATATATATACATATATACATATATATATATATATATATATATATATATATATACGTAGTCACATCAGATACTTAGGCCAATAGACCCATTAACCTATCGTAGGTAAACACACCATAAATATAACCTTATTTCTAAATATATGACACGCGACTAATTAAAATAAATCAAACACACAAAAGAAAATAAAATAAATATTTAAGGCTAACGGTACCTCACGCGTGACTTTTAATTATTAAGCGGACCCAATTGGTGCGAGGTACCCGTCACGCGCCTTAAAATCTAATTTCGAATTTTAATCCGATCATTATTTAATAAATAATTTAATCACCACGAATTTTAACGATGATTTTATTTAATTAATTAATTAATTATTAAGTCCAAAAATAATTAAATTAATTAATTTAACCCGCGTGAGCCCACGAGGCGCCCACTCGGGAGGGTTTAAGGCATTTTTTGGAAATTTGCCAAATGACCCGAATTGATTTAATATTTTAAATAGATGTCCAAAATATTAATATAATAATTCAATGATGAATATTTAATGAGATATGCGATCATAATCTCATTCGGGTACTATTTACCCACGTACTTGAATTTTAATTCAAGCGGGCCTAAGGCCCAATGGACTAAACAATTACTATCCCATTCAACTTATATGATATATAATTAATTAATAATGGGACAAACTATTATGTATATAATGTACATAGACATTATTCGTCATATTATATTATATATGGACAACTACGAGAACAACATAATGACACAGGTCTTAGTACCTTTCGCTTATGTGAACTTTATGTGCATTTTTAAATGTTAGTATTTGCACGCATAAACCACTAAAGGATATGATATTGATATTGATATTAAAATGAAATTAAATAAATATTGAAGTGGTATAGTGCATGGTACTAACGTGTGTGCGCAGGTGGAGGGGTATGGGGGCCGGTGAAATGTAACCGTCCTTGGTAACTTGGACATTGGTAGGGCCACTTGGCCACTATGGTTCCAATATTATTGGGCCACACCAACTGAGTTCACCATTCATTGATTGGGGTTTCATCCCAGCCTAACTTGCATTCCGTACTAGGACGCGTTAGGTATTGAGGAGATGGACTATTTTCCTTGGCTGGTACAAGCCTTGTGACTTTATATTAGGACTCGCCATCCCGACTACTTAGAACTCAGTTAGGTGCCAAGGGGTATATGATTCCTGGAGGCCTAACCCTCCCTCAACCATATATGATTACGGCTACCTCACTGTGTAGCTTGTGTTCTCCGGTCGCATCCCATACCCATTTTTCTTTTTACGACCTCTTGCGAAATGCCATCGGTCGGGCTAAGTAGCGGACATATCGTCTTGACAAACCTTGTCATGAGTACAAGGTAACGGACGTCCAGATATATTATATGATAAGTTATGTAGTGTCGAGCTGCATAACTGATATGTGTCATTGTTCATTACATGATTTATTGTGCTTGCCATATTTATTGATATCGTCGTGTGTTCATGCATGCATATTGATTTTTATATATATTATAGATTTATAATTTTGGAATACATATATATATATATATAGCTAAATATGTATGTGTTCTTGTTTGATTCTCATATTTAGTATTTACTATATGTATATATTTATACACATGATTATAATCTGCAAATGTGAATACAACCTCTTAAATTACCTAATTTGCAAAGTGAAAGATCCCTTAAATGATTATTGACCCCTACGTATTTTAAAATCATGATTTAATTAATAACACCTACCAGCCCTCGTTGTCATCCGGGCTGATACTGCATTATATGCACAACCTTTTTCTTTTGGTTGCAGATACGCGCATCATTCCAGTTATCCAGTTGTAGATATTCGGATCTTCCGTAGCAGCTTATTTTTGGTATAGTAAGTCATGGATCGCAGCACGATCAAGGTTAATATTATGCTTCCTTGGGGACCGTGACCACTCGTGTTATGGCGAGGTTATACGGGACGACCTCAATGAAACATAATGTTTTCATTATGTTAAATTATATTTTGTATAATTGGAACTTACCACTACTTTCCGTAATGTATTTTTGTAAACTCTAATATGTATATTTTGTAATATTGTATTTATATTTTCATAACAATATTTGTTTATGAACTGATATTATGCACGTGCAATATTATTGAATGATTTAAATAATGATATTGATTGAATATCGATTAGTGGGAATTCGGCTTGGCAATCGATCATTGATTTTATTATAAAAAAAAATTGAGGATTTCTAAGCCGGGTCCCCACAGCTTGGTATCGAGCACATGCATAAAATCAATCCATAACATGAGTGGTTCCCAAAAATATTTTCAAAACTTATATATATTATAACATTAACCGACCGTGACTTCCATTCGACTTTAGGAACTTCGTTGATCTCTTTTTCCTTTCTTCTTAGGAATTCGAGCTATGGCTCCTCGAAAGAAGAAAGGCCCCGAGCATAGTACATCTCGCAGAACTACGAGGGCGACGCAGCCCCGCACTCCAGAAATGAGAGCTAGTTCTCCCAGTATTTCGCAACCTTCTACGGGCGACCCCCGTATCGATCATCTTCTCACTGCACTTGAACAAGTTAATGAAAATATGAAGTTGCAGAATGATGCGATTTCGGGTGTTGCGAGAAGACAAGATGCCGCTGAGGCAGCTGCTATTCTCGATAGATCGGATGACAGAGGAAAGACTTTGGATCGCTTTCATAAACATTTGGATTATAAATTTAGCGGACTTCCAAATACTATTTCCGTCGATGATTGGGTGGAGAAGGTCGAGAACGTCTTTAAAGTACTTGGAGTTCGAGCTGAATTTAAAGTGTCTTTTGCCACGTACTCTTTCACGGACTATGCTCTTCGGTGGTGGGCAACAGAGGACCGTACTTGGAGAGAGAAAGGTCGTGATCCCACTTGGCATGAATTCAAAGTCATATTTCTGGATCGCTTTGTGCCTCAGGATTATCGAGAGGCAAGAATCTACGAATTTTTAGCATTAACACAAGGCAACATGACGGTTGATCAATATGATGCTAAGTTTAATGCTTTATCTAAATATGCTACTTATATCGTATCTACTCTCAGAAGCTCGAGCATATAAATGGGAACACGGGCTCGGACAAGATATTAAAGTTCAGGTTACGACTCACCGAGAGCGAGATCCTGTAGCTCTCTTAGCTGTAGCCAGAATAGCCGAGAAGAATTTAAGCAAGTCTACTAGTACTGCCATCGTTCCTGTATCACAGCCCCCGAGGCATAATATCGGGGAATCATCTTCGCACAAATCTCAACATCGATTTGTTCCTAAGTTCTAAGGGCATAAGGGTATGAAGAAGCACCACCAGAAGAAGGATAAGCGTAGTCATCAGAAGCCTATCACGGTTATACCCATCTCACGGGTCCGTGTACCGATGTTATTACTCATCCGTGCGGCATTTGTGGTCGTACGAATCATTTCGAGCGAGATTATTTTTCGAAGAAGGGTAAATGCTTTCATTGTGGCATTCAAGGCCATATCCGTTCTAACTGCCCACTAGCTGGCGAACAATCGGGGCAAAAATCAGAAGAATAAAGCTATAGTCGCAGCAGTTAATAGTAAACAAGCATCGACAAGTAATGCGATGGTGAAAGGTACAATTTATGTTGCCTTTACTAAGGCTTATGCTTTATTAGACCCTGGTGCAACTCATTCTTTTGTTTCTTCTAATTTTGCTTGTATGTACGAGATAGTACCTAGTACTTTATATACTCCTTTTATTATATCTACCCCTATGGGTAAAGATGTTATTAGTCATATTATATATAGAGATATCAAGATTCTTATCGACGCTCGAGTGTTGAAGGCCGACTGATACAACTCGAGATGTCGGATTTTGATGTAATTTTAGGTATGGATTGGCTCGGTCATCACTTTGCTCGGATGGATTGTCGTAATAAGATCGTGACTTTTCATAGTCCATCTAGTGATGTGATTACTTTCAGAGGAGACTGGTGTACATCTCCTGTAGTGATTATTTCTAGTATTCGTGCTCATCGACTTCTTATGGATGGATGCCAAGGTTACTTGGCAAGCGTTCATGATCTGCAGAAAGATGTAGTACAGTTAGCGGATATTCCAGTAGCTCGAGACTTTCTTGAAGTTTTTCCCGAAGAGCTACCATCTATACCGCCTGAGAGCGAGATCGAATTCGAGGTCGACTTGATGTCGGGAACGAGGCCAATTTCTTTAGCACCTTATCGAATGGCTCCGTTTGAACTTAAAGAGTTGAAAGCTCAATTAGAGGAGTTACTCGACAAAGGATTTATACGGCCGAGTACATCACCGTGGGGAAGTCCAGTTTTATTCGTGAAGAAGAAAGACGGTTCCTTACGTTTATGTATCGATTATCGACAGTTGAATCGAGTCACCGTGAAGAATAAGTATCCGCTTCCTCGTATCGATGAATTATTTGATCGGTTTCAAGGTTCTTCCGTATTTTCTAAGATCGATCTTCGGACCGGTTATCATCGGATACGAGTAAAAGATGCAGATGTAATGAAGACTGCATTTCGCACTCGTTATGGCCATTTTGAGTTCATTGTAATGCCGTTTGGTTTGACGAACGCACCGACAGTTTTTATGGCATTGATGAATAGGGTGTTCCAACCCTACTTAGATCGATTTGTGGTAGTGTTCATTGATGATATTCTCGTGTATTCTCGCTCGGATAGCGAACACGAAGAACACCTCGCGACCGTTCTCGGAGTTCTCCGTGAGCAACGACTTTATGCTAAGCTTAGCAAATGCGAGTTCTGGTTGAAGAGCGTGGCATTTCTAGGCCATGTGATTTCAGCAACGGGTATTGCAGTTGATCCTTCTAAGATTCAAGCGATCGAGAATGGGAGAGACCGACAACCGTGACAGATATTCGCAGCTTCTTAGGGTTAGCTGGTTATTACAGGAGATTTGTCGAGGGGTTCTCTAAGATCGCTAAGCCTTTAACTCGTCTCACGTAGAAAGATGTTAAATTCGTATGGGACGAGGCTTGCGAGAGCAGTTTCCAGGAGTTAAAGGATAGGCTTACTTCGACGCCTATTCTTGCACTTCCGGAGGGTAACGAAGGATTCATGATTTATAGCGACGCTTCACTTCGTGGTTTAGGATGCGTATTGATGCAGAATGGAAGAGTTATCGCTTATGCTTCGAGGCAGTTGAAACCTGCCGAGAAGAACTATCCTACTCATGATTTGGAGTTAGCCGCTATCGTTTTCGCTTTGAAGACTTGGAGGCATTATCTGTATGGTGCTCAATTTGAGGTTATGACCGACCATAAAAGCCTTCAGTATCTATTTTCTCAGAAGGAACTTAATCTAAGGCAGAGGCGATGGTTAGAATTAATCGAAGACTACAAAGTTAATATCGAGTATCATCCGGGTAAAGCCAATGTCGTAGGCTGATGCGCTTAGTCGAAAGTCTAGTCCGAGAGCTGTAATGGCTAGTATATTAGCGCAAGAATCAGCTTTAGTATCTTTAATTCATAACTGGCAACCGGAAGAACTGGAAGATGGCACTCGAGTGATGTTTGCAAACATTCGAGTTTATCCTCTTCTCCTTGAGAAGATT
The DNA here is from genome assembly GCF_030382115.1 of Nostoc sp. GT001. Lineage (NCBI taxonomy): Bacteria > Bacillati > Cyanobacteriota > Cyanophyceae > Nostocales > Nostocaceae > Nostoc > Nostoc sp. GT001. The sequence continues at coordinate 1,501 of NZ_JAUDRJ010000006.1, read as the reverse complement.
AAGGAGGCGTAAGTATACGATGCATTGGCTATTAAGTGGCGTGAGCTCGTCGATAATGAGGAAACAAAATCTTTTCAAGTTCGCAGCGATGGTGTTTTATTGTTCCAGGATCGGGTTTACGTACCCATTAATGCGAAGTTGAAGAGGTTGATTCTCGAGGAAGCCCATGCTACTCGTTACACCGTTCATCGGGTGTGACGAAAATGTATCAAGATCTTAAGAGGAACTTCGGTGGCCAGCAATGAAGAAAGATATAGCCGAGTTCATCGCTAAATGTCTCACTTGCCGGAGGGTTAAGGCCGAACACAGGAAACCTGGTGGATTATTACAGCCTCTTCCTATCCCTGAATGGAAGTGGGAAAATATAGCAATGGATTTTGTTACTTCTTTTCGAAAACTAGGGGCGGCCATGATGCGGTATGGGTCATTATCGATCGTCTTACCAAGTCGGCGCACTTTATTCCGATCGCGATGACGTATTCCTTGGATAAATTGGCAAGATTATTTATGGATATTATCATTCGTTATCATGGAGCTCCGGTATCGATTGTATCCGATCGTGATTCTAGATTCACTTCAAACTTCGGAAAGCACTACAGCGAGCCATGGGCAGTGATTTACTTATGAGTTCAACTTTCCATCCTCGAACCGATGGACAATCCGAGAGGACTATTCAAATTCTCGAAGATATGTTACGTGCTTGTGTCCTAGATTTTAAAGGCGCTTGGGACAGTCACATTCCATTGATCGAATTTGCTTATAATAACAGTTTTCAAGCGAGCATCGGGATGGCACCGTTCGAAGCTTTATATGGGCGTAAGTGTCGTTCGCCGATTTGTTGGGACGAGGTTGGTGAAAAGCAACTTTTAGGCCCCGAAATGGTTCGAAAAGATGCGGATGTGATTCAGTTGGTTCGTAAACGACTCTTGACTACGCAGAGTAGGCGAAAAGCTATGCAGATAAGAGGCGCAGAGATCTAGTTTTCGCGAAGGTGACAATGTTTTTCTCAAGGTTTCCCTACGAAGGGCGTTTTTCGCTTCGGTAAACGGGGAAAGTTGAATCCTCGATTTATCGGACCTTTCAAGATCCTTTCTCGAGTGGGAAATGTTGCTTATCGCTTAGATTTACCACCAGAAATGTCGGGAATTCACAGCGTCTTTCACGTTTCTATGCTCCGAAAATACGAACCGGATCCGTCGCATATTTTAGTTGTTGAGCCATTACCTCTACGGGAGGATTTGACGTATATTGAGCGACCGATCCAGATTCTAGATCGAAGAGAGCAGAAATTGAGGACGAAGGTTATTCCTTTGGTAAAGATCTTATGGCAACATCATTCTTCGAGGAAGCAACTTGGGAACGTGAAGCGGAAATGCGAGACAAGTATCCTCACTTGTTCGAATCTTGAGGTATCTTATTCTCTTATTTCATCTGAATTTGAGGACAAATTCTTATTAAGGAGGGGGAGTTTTGTCACGACCCAAATTCCTTTGTTGTACGG
>NZ_JAUDRJ010000005.1 GCF_030382115.1 Nostoc sp. GT001 | reverse complement strand
GAAAAATTTCTCCCCCATTACACAATGCCTGTTGTTGATTCCCAAAACCCAAANTATTTTCTTGTCTATCCTCAAAGCACNAGTAAAAGAAAGAGCCGAAGCNNNTCGCTAGTGTGTTCCACCTCTTTTAACGTATCGTTATTTGAAGTCATGGGACACCAGAGTAAGTCATTAGCTGCGATCGCCCTAGAAAATGGACTAAAGCAGGGCTATACTAAGCGCCCTTTATCAGAATTAGCGTGTGATAACGCCCTGGGCTGTCTGATTCAAGTGGGTGTATTGCGTCGAGAAGTTGATGGTCGGTGGATTGCGGATAGTTTCCGCCCTCACTCCCTGGGACGCCAGTTGGTGGAACAGTATTTGTGGGGNGAAAATTGGCGGACTGCTTCATGGCCAGATCGTTTATCCGATATTGTGATTCGTTGGTTACGGATACCTTTTTAGAATTAGGACTTACGCAAAACTATACGCTGTAGGGGCAATTCATGAATCATTGGTGTCAACTTAACGGCATAGTAACCAAAGCTGACTCTTGCGCTAACATACTAGCCATTACAGCCCTCGGACTAGACTTCCGACTAAGCGCATCGCCTACGACATTGGCTTTACCCGGATGGTACTCGATATTAACTTTATAGTCCTCGATCAATTCTAACCATCGCCTCTGCCTTAAGTTAAGCTCCTTCTATGAAAATAGATACTTGAGGCTCTTATGGTCGGTCATGACTTCAAACCGAGCACCATACAAATAATGCCTCCAAGTCTTCAATGCGAAAATGATAGCCGCTAACTCCAAATCGTGAGTAGGATAATTCTTCTCAGCAGGTTTCAACTGCCTCAAAGCATAAGCAATAACTCATCCATTCTGCATCAATACGCATCCTAGACCACGAAGTGAAGCATCGCTATAAATCACGAATCCTTCGTTACCCTCTCGGTAGTGCAAGAATAGGCGCTGAAGTGAGCCTATCCTTTAATTCTAGAAACTGCTCTCGCAAGCCTCGTCTCATACGAATTTAACATCCTTTCTGCGTGAGACGAGTCAAAGGCTTAGCGATCTTAGAGAACTTCTCCATAATCTCCTGCACGTACCAGTTGGCTTTTACGAATACTTACTAGGATATGGTACCAGTCGTGGTGACCATAGATTAGTTAGCAGACTTCAATCTCATAATGACACCCTAGCTTCGAGTTAAGATTGAAGAAGAATAATTATAGAGTCGGCTATTCTGAAGTTTATCAGTTCAAAGACTATACGAGTTACGAAGAAAATGAATCCTACTAGTCTACCCCTATAAGGATGGAACATGAATAAGAGTTGGCAGAATCATCTTTAGAAGGTGGGTTCAAGATGGTCTAAAGTCGCAATGTTCTCAAATAGCTAGTTTTTGCCAAAGAAGGAACAATTAAGATTCCTAACAAGGAGTGATAACCGACATCACCACTTACCTCGTAGCGATTGAATGAGAATCCTTATTTTGCTATTCCCATGACTAGGGTTCGTAGAGATTCAGAATTGGAGTGTTCCAAGCTTTGTGAGATGTTTTTCTTTGGGGTTCTCAAGTCGAACTCCACGGCCCACATAAGGCTCATGATTCCCAAGAAAGCTCCCTCTACATTATCGAGAGAATCCATCTCCTAGGCTTAACACTTCTTATTCAAATCTCGGGATCCCTAAGTCAATGTTCATAGTCGAGCGTAGTTAAGACATCCTCATTCTAATGCTCGTAGTGGTTAAGTCTAATTTCTTAGAGGGTACTTACTATAACTCGCATTTGATAGTAGTACAATTATAAGAATCAATGAATAGAGTTAAGCATACTAGTGAGATAAGCTAAGGAATAACTGAAGCTTAACAAAATAAGTTCTTGATCCTTAAATCAAAATGGCGTACACCTTCAAAAGATAAAATACGAGGTACAACATATAAGGTACAAGATATAAGGTACGCTACTATTGGAATACAAGATTACAACACGAGGGATTAAACGTGGTTACATCACTTCTCGAGTAGTCTTCAATATTGGTCCTGCGCCTTTACGTCGAATGGCACTCCGAAAAAGTTCGGGGCATTGCGAACGGACGTGTCCCCGAACTCCGCAATGAAAACATTTCCCATTCTTCAAATAACAGTCACGCTCCATGTGATTGGTGCGGCCACAAATGCCACACCGAGGAGTAGCAGTACCAGTCGACAGTGCCCGTGAAGGAGGGACTACGACAATAGGTGGTGGCCGCCAATGCTTGCCTCCCTTCTTACGCTGCTTCTTCATCTTCTTCCGCCCATTAATCTTGGGGACTAAGCGGTGACGAGGAGTACGAGATGAAGATTCCCCAAACTCCCGCCTCGGGGGCTGTGATGACCGAGGCGGGGAGGTACGACTTCAACCACCGGCGTCTCAACGGGTTGAGTCATATACCTAGACATATCCAAAAGGAGCAAGTTCTGGATCTTAAAGGTCTTTTCCAGAATCTGTAGGTTCAGGAGTAGTCGGTCCATCCTAGACATCTCGGTCACTCTCGATTGAGACATCACTTGGAACCTATAAGAATAATTGAAGACTCGTAAGAACTTAGTCTTAGCTAAAGATGATAACTAAATCAATTGGATTCCTAATAGTCGAATGGAAGTCACAATCGGTTAATGTTATAATATATATAATTTTTGAAAACATTTTTGGGAACCACTTATGTTATGAATCGATTTCGTGCATGTGCTTCGATACCAAGTCGTGGGGACCCGACTTAGAAATCCTCAATTTTTTTTTATACATCAATAATCAATGAGTCGATTGCCAAGCCGAATACCCAAATTCGATATTCAATAATCATCATTCAATTTTTAAACATTTAATAATGTTGCACGTGCATATCATCAGTTCATAAACATAATACTGCTGCGAAAATATAAATACAATATTACAAAACAGACATTTAGAGTTATACAAAATTACATTGCGAAAAGCAGTAGCAAGTTCCAATTATACAAAATACAATTTAACATAATGAAAACATTATGTTTCATTGAGGTCGTCCCGTATAACCTCGTCATAACACGAGCGGTCACGGTCCCCAAGGAAGCATAATATTAACCTTCGACCGTGCTGCGATCCATGACTTATACTATACCAAAATTACACGCTTCGATGGAAGATCCGAATATCTACAACCGAATAACGGGAATGATTCTCGTATCTGCAACCATAAACAAAAAGGTTGTGCATATAATGCAAGCATCAACCCGTATGACAACGGGGTCGGTAGGTGCTATTAATTAAATCATGATTTTAAAATACGTAGGGGTCAATCAATCATTTAAGGGGATCTTTCACTTTATAACTTTACGTAATTTAAATTGTTGTATTCACATTTGCAGAGTACAATCGTGTGTATAAATATATATATATAGTAAATACTAAATATGAGAATCAAACAAGAACACATACCAATATTAGCTATATATATATATATATAAAAATATATATATATATATGTATTCCACAATTATAATTCTACAATAATGTCATAATATAAATGCATGCATGCTCACACGACATCATCAATAAGTATGGCATACACAATACATCATGTTAAATATGTCACATATCAGTTATGCAGCCCGACACTACATAACTTATCATATAAATATATCCGGACGTCCAATCACCTCGTACTCATGACAAGGTCTGCCAATGCGACATGTCCGCTACTTAGCCCGACCGATGGCATTTCACGAGACAATCGTAAAAAGAAAAATGGGTATGGGATGCGACCGGAGAACACAAACTACACGATGAGGTAGTTGATATCATATATAGTTGAGGGGGGTTAAGCCTCCAGGAATCAATACCCCTTCGGCACCTAACCGTGTTCTAAATACGTCGGGATAGCGAGTCCCTAATAAGTCACGAGGCTTGTACCAGCCAAGGAAAATAGTCCATCTCACACATACCTAACGCTTCCTGGTACGGAATGTCATTAGGTAGGGATAATAACCACGACAATGATACCGGCGAACTACGTATGGTGTGGCCCAATAAATATTGGATTGCCATAGTGGCCAAGTGGCCCTACCAGTGTCCAAGTTACCAAGGACGGTTACATTTCACCGACCCCCATACCCCTCCACCTGCGCACACACGTTAGTATTATGCACTTACACCACTTTCAATATTTATTTAATTATCATCATCATCATCATCATTTTAGTGGTTCATGCGTGCACATACTAACATTAAAAATGCACATAGATTCATATAAACGATAGGTACTAAGACACGTGTCATTATGTTGCTCTCGTAGTTGTCCATATATAATATAATATGACGAATAATGTCTATGTATATGATATATATAATAGTGTATCCCATTATTAATTAATTTTATATAATATAAATTGAATGAGATTGTCCAATTATTTAATTCATTTGGCCTTTAGCCCATTTGGAAATAATATTTCACGCACGTGGGTAAATAGTGCTCGAATGAGATTTTATCGCATATCTAATTAAAATTCATTATTGATTATATAATTATTTTGGACATCTATTTAAAATATTAAATCAATTCGGGTCATTTGGCAAATTTCCAAAAAATGCCTTAAACCCTCCCGTGTGGGCGCCTCGTGAGCTCACGCGGGTGAAATTAATTAATTTAATTATTTCGGGGCTTAATAAATAAATAATTTATTAATTAAAAATCGTCGTTAATATTCGTGGCGCTTAAATTATTTATTTATTAATCATCGGGTACAATTTTCCAAATTATGGCGCGTGACGGTACCTCGCGCAAACGGGGTCCAATAATTATTTTTGCGCGCGGGTACCGTTAGCGTCAACGCTAATTATTTTATTTTATTTTATTGCGTGATTATTTTATTTAATTCATTGCGTCTTATGGTTTAAGGACTAAAGTATAATGTCGCGTTTACTCGAGGATTCGCATCGGCCTATTAGGCCTAAGTGTACGACGTGGCTCGCTAATAATATATATATATATATATATATATATATATATATATTATATATATATATACATATATATATATATATATATATATATATATATACATATATATACATATACATATATACATATATATACATATATATATATATATATATATATATATATATATATATATATATACATATATATATATATATATATATATATATATATATATATATATATATATATATATATATATATATATATATATATATATATGTCGAATGGCCTCACCTATTCCATTGGCCTATACATTGGGCCTAACTCACTATACTACACCACTCACCTATACCACACTACACCTCACTACTACCTACACTCACACACTAACTCACCTCACACCCACTCACCAACCACACCCAACATACTACCCACATCAATGGCCGAACTGCCATATGGCAGTTTCGAGTAGGCTCTAATTGGGCCCAAAATCCACTCAAACTCACTCCTAACTCACTCCTAAGCCTACTCCATATACCCACTTAACTCCTACCATCTCTACACTATATCCACTCAACCCAAGTCAACCCACTAAACATCCTTACCCACTGCCATACCAGCTCAGTTGTGGCCGAAATGGCTCATGGTTGGGCCTCAAAATCGAGCTCCAACTCTAGCTTCATATCTCCTCTTCTTATGTATAATTTTGAGTATAATATTTCTTGATTTTTGCAAGGTGTACAAGGCTTGGGATATATTTTTATACACTAAAATTGGTCCATCTAAATATTCGCAAAAATCTGTGATGAATAGTAATTCACGTCCAATTTTTATCAATTTTGTGATTTCGAGCACGAAACGCGCGAGAGATTGATTTATATATTTATTTAACAACATAAGGGGTATAATAATATTATTATGGGTATTATAATAATTATTTTTACAATTTTTATATATATATATAAAATATATATATATGGTAGAAAAATACCCATTTTTACGCCCATTGGGACAAAATTCTTCTCGTTTTTATTTTTCGATTTTTACCAAAATTTAACCAACATCATATAATATTATTTTAAGAAAATTGATGAAGAAAAATTGAATTTCTAAGGCTCCTAGAGGTCCATACACCTCTAGCTCCTTAAAAATCCTATTTTTCCAATTTTCTTCATATTTTTTCCAAACTTGAAAATAAGTTTAAAAATATGTTTTTAAACATTATTAAGTGTTTTAAATACTCTTTTGAGTATATATAATTACCTACATAATTAAAAACATAAATGAAATTAACAACACCTACTTGAATTTTGAGCTTCCTAAACTTGAAAGGAAGTGTTGTTGGAGCTCCTCAAGCTTCTACTTGATTTTTGCTTGAATTGATTTGATCGAAAAGTTTGAGGGTTTCAAACAACACATATATATTTTTGGGTTCAATGTATAGAGGAAGAAGCTAAGGAACATTTTTTCTCAAAGGAAGGAGGCTTGAAAATGAAGTTTAAGAGGTGATTTTCGAGCTTGAAGATGAGCTTAACAATGGTGGTTTCTACATAGCATTTTCGAAATGTCCAATGAAGAAGAAGACTTCTTAATTTAAAGACTAAAAATATAATTTATTTTTCATTTATTTTAATTTCAATGTTGACTTGATCTTGGCCATTGATTTAATCAATGGCTACTAAGTTGACAACACACATCTAACTCCCTTAAAATCCTCCTTTAACTCACTTTTCCATATTTTTAAGGACATAAAATCCCTTAAATAATGGAACTAAGTTGGTTAGTCCAATTTGTTTATAATGGTGTAGTTAGAAGGTAATTATATAGTTAACTTAGTTACAATTACATGAGATAAAAATTTCCTAAGTGTTGGGAAGAATCCTACAAATTGGGAAATTAAAATTACAATTTGAAAGATGATCCCATGATGATTTTTAATGTTGATTGCCCTTAAAATAATTTATCCATATAGCTAAAAATAAGAAATCACAAAAATTCCAAGTTTACACGTCATTTCCAACAAAATTGGAAAAATCCCATAATTGCGTAGTTTTTGGCGAAAAATGTCCGAAATATAAATTTAATATTTTTATGATATTATTTGAGTAAAAATAATATTATTTTAGTCCCATGATTAGAAAAATATCAAATTTGAAAAATCCCAAGTTTCGAGTGCAATTATGGCTATTTTCGCAAAGTTGGAAAAATAAGGCAGTTTTGGCAATTTTTGTTCGTTTGCGTTTGATTAAAATAATTGTTGTACATTTTGGGCGATATATATTCATGGTTGCAAAATACTAGATCAACGCTAGAAAATTGAAGAATTTGACGAAATATGATTTTCTGATAAAATTAGGCAGATACAGCGAAATTGGGACAATTCCGTACAACGAGGAATTTGGGTCGTGACAAAACTTCCCCTCCTTAATAGGAATTTGTCCTCAAATTCGAATGAAATAAGAAAGAAAAGTACATCAGAGACTCGAACAAGTGAGGATACTTGTCTCGCATCTCCGCCTCACGCTCCCAAGTCGCCTCCTCGGAAGAATGATGCTTGCCATAAGACCTTTACCAAAGGAATAACCTTCAGTCCTTAACTTATTCTCTCTCCGATCTAAAATCCGGATCGGCCGCTCAATATACATGTCAAAGTCCTCAATGAAGTAATTGGCTACAACCACCAAGAACATGCGACGGGTCCGGTTCGTACTTTCGGAGCATAGAAACATGAAAGACGCTGTGTATTCTCGACATTTCTAGTGGTAACTCTAAGCGATAAGCAACATTTCCTACACGAGAGAGGATCTTGAAAGGTCCGATAAATCACGGATTCAACTTTCCTCATTTATCGAAATGAAACGCCCTTCGTGGGGAAACCTTGAGAAAAACATTATCACCCTCGACGAAAACTAGATCTCCACGCCTCTTATCTGCATAACTCTTACTGCTTTGTCTGCACGTAGTCAAGCAGTCGCAAAAGCCTTGAATTACATCTATACATCCTTCGTACCATTTCGGGGCCTAAAAGTTGCTTTTCCCCACTTCATCCCAACAAATCGGTGAACGACACTTACGCCCATATAAAGCTTCGAACGGTGCCATCCCGATGCTCGCTTGAAAACTATTATTATACGCGAACTCGATCAATGGAATGTGACTATCCCAAGCGCCTTTAAAATCTAGGACACAAGCACGTAACATATCCTCGAGGAATTTGAATCGTCCTCTCAGATTGTCCATCGGTTCGGGGATGGAAAGACGGGAACTCATCAATAACTCATACGCCCAGGCTCATTGCAGGTGCTTTCCAGAAGTTTGACGTGAATCTAGAATCGCGATCGGATACAATTGATACGGGGCTCCATGATAGCAGAATGATGGTATCCATAAACTAATCTAGCTAATTTATCCAATGAATACGTCATTGCGATCGAAATGAAGTGCGCCGACTTGGTTAAACGATCAACAATAACCCATACCGCATCATGGCCACCACGAGTCTTCGGAAAAGAAGTTACAAAATCCATTGCTATATTTTCCCACTTCCATTCGGGGATAGGAAGAGGCCGTAATAATCCACCGGGTTTCATGTGTTCGGCCTTAACCCTCCGGCATGTGAGACATTTAGCAACGAACTCGGCTACATCTTTCTTCATTGTCGGCCACCAAGTTCCTCTTCGGATCTTGATACATCTTTCGTTACCCCGGATGAACGGTATAACGAGTAGCATGTGCTTCCTCGAAGAATTAACCTCTTCAACTCCGCATTAACGGGCACGTAAACCCGATCTCGAAACAGTAAAACACCATCGTTGCGAATTTCGAAAAAGATTTTGTTTCCCCAAGTCAAGCGAGCTCACGCCACTTAATAGCCATTGTATCGGATACTTGTGCCTCCTTGATCTTCTCAAGGAGTAGAGGATAAACTCGAATATTTGCAAACATTACTCGAGTGCCATCTTCTACGGCCTCTTTCGGTTGCCGATTATGAATTAGAGTAACCAAAGATGATTCTTGCGCTAACATGCTAGCCATTACGACCTCGAATCTAGACTTCCAGACTAAGCGCATCGGCTACGACATTGGCTTTACCCGGATGGTACTCGATATTAACTTTATAGTCCTCGATCAATTCTAACCATCGCCTCTGCCTTAAATTAAGCTCCTTATGAGAAACAGATACACGAGGCTCTATGGAGTCGGTCGTGACCTCACAGGAGCGAGCACCATACAAATAATGCCTCCAAGTCTTGATGCGAAGACGATAGGCTGCTAACTCCAAATCGTGCGTAGGATAATTCTTCTCGGCGGGTTTCAATTGCCTCGAAGCATAAGCAATAACTCGTCCATTTTGCATCAATACGCATCCTAGACCACGAAGTGAAGCGTCGCTATAAATTACGAATCCTTCGTTACCCTCTGGTAGTGCAAGAATAAGTCTTGAAGTAAGCCTATCCTTTAACTCTCTGAAAGCTGCTCTCGCAAGCTTCGTCCCATTACAAATTTAAACATCTTTTGTGTGAGACGAGTCATTGGTTTAGCGATCTTAGAGAATCCCTCGACAAATCTCTTATAGTAACAGGTAACCCAGGAACATGAATCTACGTTACGGTTGCCGGTCTCTCCCACTCTCGAGACTGCTTGAATCTTCGAAGGATCAACTGCAATACCTTGTTGCTGAAATTACATGGCCTAAGAATGCCACACTTTTCGACGAACTCACATTTGCTGAACTTGGCATAAAGTTGTTGCTCACGGAGAACTACGAGAACGGTCGCGAGGTGTTCTTCATGCTCGCTATCCGTGCGAGAATAAACCAGAATATCATCGATAAACACTACCACAAATCGATGTTAAGTAGGGTTGGAACACCCTATTCATCGGTGCCATAAATACTTGCTGGTGCGTTTGTCAAACCAAACGCATGCATTATGAACTCAAAATGGCCGTAACGAGTGCGAAATGCAGTCTTCATAACGTACGCATCTTTGACTCGTATCGATGATAACCTCGGTTCGAAGATCGATCTTAGAGAATATGGAGGAA
>NZ_JAUDRJ010000004.1 GCF_030382115.1 Nostoc sp. GT001 | reverse complement strand
AGCCGCCGATCGGATGTTGAATTTGTTTGAGATGGAAACATTCTGCAAAATTTCGCCAGAAATGAAACAAGCGATCGCAGTCATGATTCGCAGTAACCAAAATTTGATGCTGATGGTGAACACTCTCCTAGAAGTTTATCGCTTTGAAGCAGGTAAAAAAACTTTAAATTGGGAGATATGTGATTGCTGTGAAATTGCTCAAGAAGTGGTAAGCGAAATCACACCTCTGACTAACGAAAAAGGATTGACTTTAAAAGTAGACACCAGCGGATTAGACCCAAAAGATAAAAATGCTGGTAGAATTATGGGCGATCGCCTCGAACTCAGACGAGTACTATACAACTTAATTGCAAATGCTATCAAATTTACAGACACAGGAGGCATAACAGTCCGCATTTTTGAAAAATCACCAAATTCTAAACATCAAGATTGGGTAACAATCGAAGTAGAAGATACAGGATATGGAATTGCGCCTGAAGACCAAGCAACAATTTTTGAGCGATTTCGTCAAGGTAGAAACAAACGCTCAGGTAGCGGTTTAGGACTACATCTATCCCACCGAATTGTAGAAGCACACACAGGAACTATTCGAGTCACCTCTGAAATAGGTAAAGGCAGTTTATTCACTGTCCAACTACCCAAAAACATTGACTCTAGCTCTTGAAGAATACTCTCAAACTTATTGCTCGTTTCCTGTTGTTTATTCCCTGCTACATTGCTAATCTTGGCAAACCTCAAAAGCCGGATGAAGACTGAATTTTCCCTCAAGCGCACGACGAATTACAGCCTCTAAATCCTCAAGCATGTAGGGTTTGCTAATGTAATCATCAAAGCCGCTACTCAAAATACGCTCTCGATCCCCCTTAGTGGCTAAAGCTGTAACTGCAACCACTGGAATTTCGTGAGTTAGAGGTTCTTGCTTCAAATGACACGCAACATCGATACCGCTTAGACCTGGTAACAAAATATCCAACAAGATTAAGTCCGGCTGATATTCTTTAGCCACCAACACCGTTGCAGAACAATCTGTTTGACAAATGAATCTACAACCCATTGACTCTAGAGCGTAGCTAATCAACAGAAGACTATCATTATTGTCTTCAACTACCAAAATCAAAGGCTGGTGAGAGTTTTGCTTTTTTTCATCACTCGTGAATGAATTTGCCAAAGACATCTCTTCTCCAGAAGATTTTATTAGGATTCATTGTCTTTCTTGAGATATACAGACGAGGCTTCCCCAAAAGGATAAGAATAATGCTTCAGTCGAAGTAATGGTTTTCTTTTCCTTCGGCTTAGCTAATAATCCCTGCCAGCGCAAAAAAGGTTGCTGAGGTAAAAGAACCTCAAGCTTATAGCATTAACAGATACTTTTCAATCATACGCAAAATTACAAAATATTTTCTTAATTCGTTCATAACAAATTTATATAGAAATATCAGAAAATTATTTATAACAGTATCGCTTGACTTATGTGTGCTTTTAGATTTTAAAGATCCTGAATAAATAAGTAATCTCAGTTATTAACTGTTAAATTCCCTACTCTAATTTGCGTACTGGATATAATTTCAACATCATCTTGATTTGTTCTACAGAAGCAATTGCAATTGCTTGCATAGGTTTTTACAAGTAAGCAAATCAACAGATTAATTTTGATAGGTTTCTGAGAGGAATTAGCTAATTATTAGATACTGCTTTCTTGTTGACAATCATTAGTTATCCAATACTGCCTACTACTTTATCATAATGCAATGTCTACGATGGGCTATGCCTATGGAGAAATTTATTGCTAGATTATTGATATTTATTTAGCGATCGCAAAGCGAATTTGACTACAATCCTTAGAAAGAGTAGCAAAAACCTAAATGTCTAAAAAGTCCGATTCTCAGTTCCAAAATCTCTTTAGTTCACCCAAATCAACCCAGTGGGACGAAAGATTAGCCCAAATAGCCTATCGCTTTAACCGAGAGTATCAAGGTGAAACATTTGAACTCCCAACAGAAGTCCAGGCGATGCCGATATTCCGCGAGTGGATTGCTGGGAGTTTTTCAGGGAGAATTGCTTCCCCTTTCTGGGAAATTGCTAAACCTCAAAAAAACCAGCACTGTATAGATATTGGCTGTGGGATCAGCTTTTTAATTTATCCTTGGCGGGATTGGCAAGCATTGTTTTATGGGCAAGAAATCAGTAATGTGGCACGCGATACCCTTAATTCCCGNTGGGCGCAGTTGAATTCTAAGCTGTTCAAAGGTGTTGAGTTGGGGGCAGCCCATCAGCTAAACTATCCATCAGAGCAATTTGACTTAGCGATCGCCACCGGATTCAGCTGCTATTTTCCCCTCGAATACTGGAATGCTGTATTGGCAGAAGTCAAGCGGGTGTTAAAACCAGGTGGACATTTTGTCTTCGACATCCTCAATCCAGAACAACCTTTAGCAGAAGATTGGGCAGTTCTGGAAACCTATTTAGGGGCCGAGGTGTTTTTAGAGCCTTTGGCTAAGTGGGAAAAAACGATTAAAGCGGCTGGTGCTAAAGTAGTCGCGCAAAAATCAGGGGAATTATTCGAGTTGTATAAAATACGATTCTGAACTACCTACAGTGACGCTTCGCTTACACAGTAGGCTTCTTGTCAAACAGAAAGCGTGATAGGCGTAGCCCATTCTGAATTCTGAGTTCTGAATTCTGAGTTCTGAATTCTGCTGTATTACTCAGGGATAAGTGGACTCATTGGATCTAAAGAAGTTGTAAAAACAAAATAGATTACCCCAGCGCCAAGAATCATCACAGCCAGACTGAACAACAACACCCAACGGTCTGTTGGTTCATAAGTATCTTCTTCGATATCACGACGGACAGCGAAATAGTGTCCCGTTGACAGCCACACCGTAATTAAACCCACCAGTGAGAAGACTAAACCTAACTTCCAGCCGTTGCCAGGACGCGGTACTAAAGGTACATGGAAGGCACGCAAACGCACAATAACAACACCAAAGCCTAAAAGAGCGATCCCTGTTCGCATCCAAGCAAGGTAGGTACGCTCATTTGCCAAGTGATCTCGGATTCTGGACGGATTCAGTCGTCCTGGCTTTTTNTTATCTTTATCTTCTTCTGTAGGTTTCAATTTTAACTGCATCAATAATACCCTTATCCCCAAAGCGGCTCTGATCAAAAAAATGCGGAGGTAGTAGGAAATCTCTTTCCAGATTACTTGCACCCAGCGCAATAGTTGCGCTACTGAAATATACTTGTTGTGATTGTACATTTTTTTCAAATTCAAAATTTATTTTAATGCAGATATGTAAATAAAACAAGCCTGACAGAATAATTCGTAATTCGTAATTGATGATATAGAGCAAGTGTAAGTAATAAGGTGTCGTTAAAAAAACAGCCAAGATCGGAGAGGTTTTTCATCAGTGCTTATCCTGTTTATCCTCTGATTTTGGCTGTTACCCTATTTAAATTTAGAAAACTCATTCAAAAATAGACTATGGACTTCTATTTCAAGACTGATTGCTAGGCGCATTAGGAACTCGTGTATCTATGAGAGCCTGTGATATATCTGGGATAAACCAGTTAGCCTCTTTGCTGTTAAGAACTTTCACAGTCGGAACATTCAATTCAATCGCAGCAGTATCTGGATTCTTCTTAATCACCAACTGAGTTCCATCAAGTATCTTGAGAGCAACCGGGCCTGTCAATTCTTGACCTTGCCCATTAGGGCTAGAAGTAAAATTTTCTACTTTGGCATCATTCGCTAGATAGATGCCATCACAATCCCAGTTCTTTTTAGTAGACTGACCATTAGCGAGAAAATACAAACCATTTTCGTATACGGCATCTTCATTGTCTTCATCATTTGGTCTTTTGCCGTAAACTGCTATGGTATTACCTGTTTGGTTATTACATTGACCCCAGTTAATTCCCGTCTCTAAAGCATATTTTTGCAGTGTTAATTCCTCGGTTCTCTTTTTAATTTCTTCTGGTGTAAGACTTTCAACTTGAGTTTGGGTATCTTTGGTCTGAGAGAGTTCGTTAAGAGCTTTAATGACTTCGATATAGTCAGGGTTTTTGCTAAATTTTGGTCTATCAGCAAAAGAAGGTTGAGCAAAAGCGAAATTAGCGACAATCATTAAGACAATTAGCAGAGATTTCCAGATTTTCATGTTTTGATTCCTGTTGATAAGTAAGATATTTTGCAGTTGGGAATTGATTTTGGTGACAAAATTCATCATGCACTTCATTTTAGACAATTAATTTTTCTTGTTCTTCACTCGATGGCTGAGTATTGAAACCTAAAATTAATGAGAATATATAACTAGAAACTACAGATAGAAGAGTCCAAATGACATTTTCTGTAACAATAAATACACCCAAACCAATCAATATACAAGGGACAAAAGTATTACCATTTTCAGTTAAAAAGGTTGCGATCGCAGGCAAGTAGGTTAACTTGTAAGCGGTATAACACCATACACCTACTAGGGTAAAGAATACACTTATAATCACCAGCAGACTGTCTAATTCTGAGTTGGCAAACAGGGGCACATAGACGCTGATATTATCACTGCCATTAGCAAAGGCGATCGCAGCGACATTGCAAGTTTGCCCAGAGAGAAAACTCTTAACGATAGAGGGACAAGACGGCTCGGTTTCTTCTTCAGCTTCCTCTGGTGAATCCTCTTCGCGTTTTAGTAAACTGCTCATACCAATGATTATTGGCATTAAACCAAGTAGTCTAATCCAGTCCTCTGGTATAAACAGTCCACCAAAGAAACCGGGAAGGCTAGCAAAGATCAATGCCGCAAAGCCGAGATACTGACCAGCAAGGATGTGACGATTGCGGAACGTTTTACTTATTTGCGAAAAAAGTAACGTCAGAATGACAATATCATCGATGTTGGTAGCAGTGAATGCGGTAATCCCTGTGGTAATCGCAGTTGCTAAATCGCTCATTTATGGATGTCCTTATTTTCATGCTTGGGCATTTGGCATTTCCCTCTGCTCTCTACTTGGCCGTTTAAGTCCGTGCCGAAGCTTTGATTTACACTTTAGTCAAACTAACCGATAGAATCAAATGCTTTTATTTGTCAAAATGATAAATGAAAGTGATTAAAATTTTGACATCAAGTCTTAGGGATACGATAAATGGCAGGAATGACGCTTGAGCAGCTAAAAATATTTTTGGCTGTGGCGCACAACTTACACTTTACTCGCGCAGCAGAGGAGCTTTATATTACACAACCTGCCGTCAGTGCAGCGATTCACAACTTAGAGCAAGAATACGGAGTGAAACTATTCCATCGGATTGGTCGCCATATTGAGATTGCTGAAGCGGGTAAATTACTGCAAGTGGAAGCGCAGAAAATTCTCGATCAAGTTTCCTTAACAGAAAGGGGATTGCGAGAATTGAACAATCTGCAACGGGGTGAATTGAAATTAGGGTCGAGTCTGACTATTGGTAACTATTGGCTACCAAGTAAAATTAGTGAGTTTAAGAGCCAATATCCTGGTATCCAGATTGACTGTACTCTTGCCAATGCAGAAACGATTTGTGTCGGTACAGCGATGGGACAGTTTGATTTAGGTTTGGTGGAAGGAGATGTGAAGCCAGCACTTCAGAATACTTTAGACTATGAAATAGTGGGGAGCGATCGCTTGCAAATTGTAGTTGGTCAAAAACACCCTTGGTTTG
Source organism: Nostoc sp. GT001 (assembly GCF_030382115.1). Taxonomy (NCBI): domain Bacteria; kingdom Bacillati; phylum Cyanobacteriota; class Cyanophyceae; order Nostocales; family Nostocaceae; genus Nostoc; species Nostoc sp. GT001. The sequence goes on along the minus strand of NZ_JAUDRJ010000004.1, from coordinate 4,590 downwards.
AGTGGGGAGAAATTGATTTAAGCCAACTAACTCAAACTCCGTGGGTGATGCGGGTGCGGGAATCTGGTACACAACAAAGATTTGAGGAAGCGTTGCAAAATTGGGGGATAAACCTCAGCGACCTGAATGTAATTTTAGTGTTCACCAGTGGTGAGATGGCAAAAGCCGCGATTGAAAATGGCGTAGGTGCAACTGGAATTTCTGAGTTGATGGTAAAAAAAGAAATCCAGTTAGGGACTCTGCGGGCAATTAGAGTTATTGATAACCGAGAAGGCAAGGGTACGATGCCTACGTCGGTCACTGAGCCTGTCCTGAGCGTAGCCGTTGGCGCAGCCTCTCGTAGAGAAGGGCGCAGCCGAAGTGCAGACTACGCCTACGCAGAAATAGTTCGACCTTTTTTCAAAATCAAGCATCGTCAGCGTTTTCAAACTGCTCTTTCCAAAGTCTTTGAACAAATGTTGATATCGTCTGTGTTGGATGGTTCACATCAACATTTATCAGTTATTTAAAGGAGATTGGGGATTGGGCACAACCCTGATTTCTCACCACACCTCTTAAAGCCTACGCAAGTGCCGGGGAGAAGTAATGAGTAAGAAGTAATGAGTAAGAAGTAAGAAGTTTTTACTCATTACTCATTACTCATTACTCATTACTCATTACTCATTACTCATTACTCATTACTCATTACTCATTACTCATTACTTCTCCTCTGCTCCATCAAACGCCTTGAGCTTGTGAGAAATGCGGGACAAGAGGCAGAGGGGAAAAACTTACTGCTCCCCTGCTCCCTACACCTTCCGCATATTTCTACTGATGGGGTCAAAACCTCTAGAAAAGCGCGTACTTTCATCATAGTAAGCGCCAGTTAGATTAGCTCCATACAACTTGGCATAGTTGAGTTTTGCTCCTCGAAGATTTGCTTCATTGAGATTGGCACCACTCAAATTAGCTCTGGTCAAATTCGCTTTGGCTAAATTAGTACTACTCAAATCTGCTCCCCAGAGTTTAGCTTTAGCTAAGTTAACTCCACTCAAGTCAGATCCCCATAAATTAATTCCAGGCAAATCGGCTCCAATCAGCTTGTCCCCACTCAAGTTGACGGCTGGAAAATATCTTTCTCCTGCGGCAAAACGCCTTTTTAATTCTTCAGCATTCATGCGTCGCGTTCACCTTCTTTAGCAATACAGAAGTTATTTGTTTCCATTCTTGGCTTAGTTCTCCTGAAAATACTGGCTGACCACTGCGTTGATACCAGAAATGGGCATTTTTCAAATCGCCTTCTTTGCGGTGCAGATAAGCATGAACCCAAGCACTGTCAGCATCACTGGCATTTGCAACTATTTCATGAGCCTTGCTCCAATCACCTTTGTTGTCATACCACATTGCTTGCAGCCCTTTTGGTAGTGTCTGAGGACATGGGCGCTGCTTTTCGATCAATCGCAGGAATTCCTCTGTATTCACGATCGCCACCCAACAAGAATTAAACTTCTATTTCTAAGATACTCCTCAGTTTTAGGGGAGCAGGGGAGCAAGAAAGAAGTTACAGTCAGTTTTTCTCCTCTGCACCTCTGCCCCTCTGCCCCTCTGCTCCCCTGCCTCTTGTGCCCTTCATTTCTACTTAACTGGAATAACTTCAAACTGGAAAGTACCGATCAAACGGTTATCAATATAGACTTCTATTCTATGCTTACCAACGGGATCGCCAGCGGCGATTGTCCAAAAATTCTCAATTACACCTTCTGGAGCCGATTGTGTGCGACGTGTTACAGATGTCTTGCCGTCTGCTGATATTGAGAAATCTTCACCATTATCTGTACCCCAAGTTTCTGGAGGTTTTGGTAAATACAAGACTTCACGCCATTTCACTTCACCTTGGTAGTTTTTGAGTTTAATCCGCCACCCGTAAGTATTTCCTTCCTGAAGTGGCACTCTTGTTGTCTGAAAAATGGTAACGTTTCCTTTGGAGTCAACTCTCTTCAGACCAAACTCGGTGTTACTGACAGTAATCTGTTTTGCATTCGTTGGCGCCGGAGATGATATGGCGTTTTCTACCAAAACAGAAGTAGCGTTGATTGGCTTAGAACCGATGACCCCAGATATTAGCCAAAAAGCAGCTAGCACAGCAGTAGTAGTCCAAATTCTCATTAGTATGGTTTTCCTATCAGACTTTTGGTACTTATTCAAGTAATCTGCCATGTTTTCCGGGTCAAGGTTAGCGATGGTTAGACAAAGACGAAATTGCTTTGATAAATTTGGCGGATTTAATCAACCCACTGACTTTGGTTAACATAACCTTGTTCCCAGTCTGAAGACTGGGAACGAATTCCAAGAGGCTCTGCCTCTGGTCAAGAAAGAGGAGGTTGGTAATTACTCTACAAGACACTTCGCAACGGGATAGTGTCGCATGGATATAGTATTCTAAATCCTGAATTCTGAATTCTGACTCCTTCTTTATCTCTTCCTTTTCTAATCACACTTTGCACATGAGATACCAAGTTGGCGGTAGCCTCCACAGTGACGATCCCACTTATGTTGTGCGTCAAGCAGACGAAAAACTTTATAACAGTCTGAAAAGTGGTGATTTTTGCTACGTTTTCAACTCTCGCCAAATGGGTAAATCATCCCTACTACAGCGAATAAGTCGTCGTCTCAAGTCAGAAGGCTATAAATGTGTTTACTTAGACGTGACGCAATTGGGTAGCGAGGATACCACATCAGCACAATGGTATAAAGGAATCATTGTCAGCATATTCTACGGGTTAAATCTGGCGGAACACGTCAACTTTAAGCAATGGTGGAATATGCAAACAGGTCTGTCTCCTGTACAAAAATTACACCAGTTTGTTGAAGAAATATTGCTGCCAAATGTCAAGAGCGATTGTGAAGGCGGCGGCAAAGCCAAAGGCATTTTCATTTTCATTGATGAAATTGATAGTTTACTGAGTTTAAATTTTCCGGTCAATGACTTTTTTGCCTGGATTCGTCATTGCTACAATCAGCAGGCACACGATCCGAATTTTCGACGCCTGGGCTTTGCATTGTTTGGAGTAGCCAGTCCATCTGATTTAATTGCTGACAAACGCCGGACACCTTTTAATATTGGAACAGCTATAGAGTTATACGGCTTTCGATTGCATGAAGCTAACCCATTGCTAGATGGGTTAAAGGGAGCAATCAGCCAACCAGAAATAGTGCTGCAAGAGGTAATCTACTGGACAGGGGGACAACCGTTTCTAACTCAAAAACTTTGTCAATTAATTCTTCAAGCTGCCTTAAAGACATCAGATCGAAAAATTATCCTATCCCCGAAAACTGAGGCGTATTGGGTAGAAGAATTGGTGCGATCGCAAATTATCCAACACTGGGAATCACAAGATGAACCCGAACACCTGCGTACTATTCGCGATCGCCTACTTTTCAACCAACAACAAGCAGGACGCTTGTTAGGTCTTTATCAGCAGGTATTGCAAGCGGAGGAAATAAAGGACGTAAAGAATGAAAAACTCCACCCACAAGGGGATGGAGTTTTTGGGCATGGGGAATCGGGCATGGGGCATGGGGAAGAAGTTACCAATGCCCAATGCCCAATGCCCCAAGCGACGGGGCGACTATCCCTCTACAGACACCTGGGGATGGAGTTTCCCGTCGCTTTCAATGAAGACACTAGCGACTCTTGGCATCCTCTATTTCCACTATCTCCCGTGCCTACAGATGATAGTCGAGAACAGACAGAGCTTTTACTATCGGGAGTAGTTGAAAGGTACAACGGCTATCTCAGAATTAAAAATCCGATCTACCGCAGTATTTTCAATGCTGAATGGGTGTTAAAGCAGTTAGACAATCTGCGCCCTTATTCACAGCCATTTAATGCTTGGGTAGCATCGGACTTTCAAGATGAGTCACGCCTGTTGCGGGGGAATGCCTTACAAGAGGTCTTGGACTGGACTCAGCGAAAAAGTCTCAGCGATTTGGACTATCGATTTTTAGCAGCTAGCCAAGAATTGGAACGTCGGGAAGTCCAGCAAAAACTAGAAGTAGAACGGCTCAAAGAAACTGAAGCGCGATTGGCAAGTGAACAAAAGAACGCCCGTCTTCAGCAACGACTACTGTTAGGGGTAAGTGTGGCTCTAGTAGCAGCGATTATCTTAGGAATCATAACACTCTATGCCAATCGACAGGCATCGCTGAGTGAGGTAAGAGCGATCGCAGCTGCTTCCAATGGTAGTTTTAATTCCAATCAACGCTTAGATGCACTGGTACAAGCAATCCAAGCTAGACGGAAATTTCAACGGCTCGATCTGCAAAATTTGGCAGATGCACATACGCTGGATCTCCAAACCCGCAAAATATTAGAACAAGCTGTCTACGGTGCTGATGAATTCAATCACCTTTCAGGGCATCAAGGGATTGTTTTAGGTGTTGATTTCAGTGCTGATGGTAAGTGGATTGTCTCATCTAGTATTGATCGCACAGTCAAGTTGTGGAAGCGGGATGGAACACTGGTCAAAACCCTACCACATACTGCAAATCCATAAATAGCGTCCGCTTCCAGCCCGGATAGTCGTTTGGATAGTCGCTGCCGGCATTGAT
>NZ_JAUDRJ010000003.1:7068165-7293473 GCF_030382115.1 Nostoc sp. GT001 | reverse complement strand
AAACTATTGGTTTTGACACGGCGCATAATGCCTAAAACTTGATTGCGGCTAGTTGGGGATAACAAACGATTATTAGAAACTAAGGCCGCCAATCTGACTAAATCTTTGGAACTAGTTGTATTTGTGCCACCGATATCTGGAAGGAGATTCCGCATTGCCGTATTTTGCAATCCCCAGCTACGAAAACGTTGACTAACTTTTGCAGCACCACCCAAGCGATCGAGAACTAGATTTGTGGCGGTATTATCGCTGATTGTCATCATCAGGGTAGCAGTTTCTAGGACACTAAATTTAGTGCCGATGGGTTTGTATTGCATAATTCCAGATTCGCCCACCTTTAAATCGCGCCGCATCACTAATTTATCGGTGAGCTTAATTCTACCTGCGTCTATTTCTTGGAAAAGAGCCACTAATAAGGGAAATTTGATTGTACTGGCAGCAGCAAATCTTTTTTCGCCATTAATATCTATATAGTTTCCTGTATCTAAATCTAAGAAAAATATTCCCGGATTCAATGATTTATAACTTGCCAACAAAGTGCGAATCTGAGAAGTAATACCAGCCATCTCTTGACCAAGATTTACAACTCCAGCAAATGTCGATGCATCTGTGGATCTGATGGCAATATCTTCTCGATTTTCTCCAACAATGGGATTATTTTGGCGGTTAAATGAATTGAATTTGAAACTCCAATGAGAACGAGAATCTCCTTTAATTGATATATTTTGGGAAGTTACATCATAACCAGGAGCTAACTCGACGACAAAACGAGTGGTTTGAGAGTCTGGTTTGCCGAGGCGAATTTCTTTCACCGCTTTCCCAAAACTTCGTTTGACAGTATCGGAATTAAAATTAGTTCCAGGTAAGTCAATCACCAATCGATTAGGATTATCTAATAAAAAGGCTTTTGGTTCTATTCCTGAAGTGGTAGTTAGGTCTAATTGGTTTTGGCTAGAATCATAGTACCAAGACTGTAATTGTGAGGCTTTAGCTTGTCCTGCAACTATAACCAAACTGCTTAAACCAATCGCCAGTAGATGTGATTTCATGTTGTGAATGTGGGTGTGCAAGTTAGGATCAACTAATCAGGTTTACTTAGATTGTTTTCTGATGACTGTGCTGAACTTCCGGAGAAAAAGTCATAAATCCCGTTGAGTTATTTTTACCAGATGAGGTTTGGGATTAGATAAGCACGATAAATCATCATCACTTATTAAAAGTAAATTGCTGACAGTTTAATTTGTGTGTGAGTTGACAACAACATAAATTGTTAATCTAGCGGAAGGACGAGCGAAGGATTAATTATGTTTCCAATTTAGGGGTTATCAATAAATTATCCAATCTTGTGGGGTGGACATCTTGTCCGCCTATAATAAACAAGGGCGGACAAGATGTCCACCCCACAAAAAATCCCACTTTTCCTACCTTTTTGACGAAAAGTAACAAAATTAAGTCAGGATAAATACACATGAGTTGTGAGCTATTTGTAACCTCACCTTTGGGGGACTTTAATCCCTCTCCGACTTTCAAGAGGAACAGACTTGAACTAACGCAGAGAAAGGTTAGTTGAGAGTTCACGTTAAAAGAAATCAGCCATCCAAGGAGAACTACCTGCAAAGATTTGCGTAGCTGCTGAAATAGCGGTTTCTGTCCCATACAGTTTTCCGGCTATTTGCAAATGGTAGGGAGCGAACAAACTTGTATATAGTGGTGCTAATTCTCGGATATCTAACTGCAACTCACCTTTTCCACCTTTTGTAACTTCACCGCGTCCATTGGCAACAGAAAGAATGAATTTACTATTATTTGCATCTAACAAATTATCTTGAATGTCTAAGTGCAGTTCAGTTTCGATTCCCGATGGATAACCCCGCATCTCCAGCGCCTTAACTACATCTACTACCCGCAGCATCCAACGCATCGTATTCTTAAACTTGGCAGTTTGCTCTGGTAGTAGCAATGTCAAAGAATCAGTTACAGAACTCCTCCATCGCACGTGTTCAATTTGAGAGCGATGACTGGCAAGGAAAGACCAGAATGTTTGTGCAGCCGCAGTTGTGAGAATTACCCAATCTTTGATTCGCAGGATTGCGCCATCCTCTCTTGAATGTTGGCTGAAGAGGATATAGCCTTCGGGTTTCTCTTTTGTACCGATAAAATATGCGTAAAATGTTTCCTTCTCATCTGGTTGAATTAAGCGCTCCCAGATTGCGGGATGTCGGTCTAAATATCCATGCGTTTGTCTCGCCTGTTGTTGATATAGTTCATGAAAGACTTGATGATTAATTGGCACTATGGGTTGCAAAGGTAGGGATTGCTCTCGCACTTGGATATTCCTAGTAGAAACTTCCCAATTACACCAGCTACCCCCTTGCTCATAGCCGACTCTTCGATACAGAGTTTGCATGGCTGGATAAAGAGCAGAGAGCGGTATACCTCTAGCATAAAGTTCCTTGAGCGTCTGCTGCATGAGAGCGATCGCAGCTCCCGAACCACGATACTCTGGAGCAATACCCACTGCGGCGATTCCTGTCATTGGTACACGCACACCACCCCACCACTGGCCCATATCCAGAGTTGCCAATCCACCAACTAATTGCCCAAATCCCCGAATAATACGGAAATTTTCTACGCCAATGAGATTAACATAAGCTTCCTCGCCACCAACTGGGCTGATGAAACACTGCTCAAGGATATATATCAGCTGCTGAATATCCTGTGGATCGGCAAGAGTGCTGTATTCAAATTGAGCCGTCATTTCTCATACCATTAGTAGGACAAAAACACAATCACACTACAGCAGATATTGCCCTAATACTTGAGCAATTTCATCGCCATAAAGCCCCGGAATAGCCTCAATTATACTACTGCACGTTTGGTTTTAAATGTTGGAACACCTACACCCTTTCTTTGTGAAGCTGCATATATTTATCTCCCGCTATGCCCTCCCTCCAAAGCATCTTCATGGAGAATTGATATTACACTGGTAAAAATTTTTAATGAGTTACTTCAGGACTGTTTATTCTATTTTTAGGGCGAGTTGCTCTTAACAAACCACTTACAAAAAATATGTCAACAAGTTGGATTTACCTTATAATTGCCATCCTTTTTGAAGTTTCAGGCACAACTTGCATGAAATTATCGGATGGATTTACTAAAATAGTTCCTTCAGTATTAATATTTGTCTTCTATGGACTTTGTTTTACTTTTTTGACCTTTGCCCTCAAGAGACTTGAAGTAAGTGTCGCCTATTCTGTCTGGGCTGGATTAGGAACTATTCTAGTCGCTCTTATTGGGATTATTTGGTTTCGGGAATCTGCCACATTCATCAAACTTGTGTCGATCTCCTTAATAATCATTGGGGTAATTGGCATCAACGCAAGTCAGTGAAGGGGCAGGGGGGCATACTTCTCTACGAGAGGCTGCGCCAACGACTACGCTCAGTAACCGGGGGGCAGGGGGCAGGTGGTCACTGAGCGTAGTCGAAGTGGGATAGGGGAGCAGGGGAGAGGGTTTGCAGATTTTATACGGCTTAGTATTGGCTGCTTTAGCTAAATATTACTTAGGTAGCGGTGAACAAATTGAATGGCGATCGAACCTTCTCCGACACCGGATGCCACCCGCTTAATTGAGCCATAGCGGACATCTCCGGCTGCAAAGATTCCGGGAATGTTGGTTTCTAATAAGAAAGGAGAGCGTTCTAAAGACCAACCACGAGGAGATTTGCCATTATGCACTAAGTCTGGCCCTGTGATGATAAATCCCTGAGCATCGCGTTGAATAACGCCATCAAGCCAATCAGTTTTGGGGCTAGCACCGATGAAAATAAACAGCGATCGCGCCGACACGGTTTCGGTTTGTCCAGTTTTAGCATGGGCGATCGCAATTGCTTCTAAATGTTCCTCTCCCTTGACTTCTACGACGCTGCAACCCGTGCAAACTTTGATATTTTCAGTCGCGGCAATTTGGTCAATCAAATATTGAGACATACTTGATGCTAGTGACTCACCCCGCACCAACATAATCACTTTGCTAGCATACTTAGCAAAATGCATTGCTGCCTGTCCAGCAGAGTTTGCCCCGCCTACCAAGTAAACCTCTTCGTTGGCGCAGGCGATCGCTTCAGTCATAGCAGCACCGTAATAAATTCCTGCTCCTGTGAGCTTCTCTGCTCCTGGAACCTTTAGCCAACGGTAGGAAACGCCGGTTGCAACTAAAAGTGCATGGCAACTAATCTCGCTACCATCTGCTAATTGCAGAATCCGATAAGGATCTTCCAGTCGAACCCCAGTTACTACTTGAGGAGTGAGAATTTCTACTCCAAATCGCCGCGCCTGGGTGACTCCCCGCCTTGCTAAATCACTGCCACTCAAGCCAACAGGAAACCCTAAATAGTTTTCAATCCGCGAACTCGTACCTGCTTGGCCTCCTGGCGCTTCACGCTCAATTAATACAGTACTCAATCCCTCAGAAGCGCCATAGACGGCGGCTGCTAATCCGGCAGGGCCAGCACCCACGATCGCTAAGTCATAAAAGGGGCGCTCTGCCTGAGTTTGCAGTCCAATTTTGGCGGCAATCTCTAAATTAGATGGTTGAATTAATCGGGAACCATCGGGAAACAATACCAATGGCAATTGCTGTCTGCCATCAGCTTGGGCGTATTCCACCAATTTTTCTACATCCGGTTCCAGTTCAATATCTAACCATTTGAATGGAACCTGGTTACGTGCTAAAAAGTCTTTCACCTGATGTGAAAAAGGCGACCAGCGATTACCAATGACTCGAATGCCTTCAAAGGGTGGACGGAATCCAGCTAGCCAGTCATCTAGCAAATCATCTAAAACCGGATATAGCTTCTCTTCTGGTGGATTCCAGGGCTTGAGTAAGTAATAATCAAGTCTGGTACTATTAATCGATTTAATCGCAGCATCCGTATCTGCATAGGCCGTCAACAAGGCGCGTTTCGCATCGGGAAAGATGTCTTTTGCTCGTTCTAGGAACTCCACGCCTCCCATTTGGGGCATACGTTGATCAACCAAAAATAGAGCAACTGCTTCATTCCGCAATTTTAGTTGCTGTACTACATCCAGAGCCGTGATACCTGAATCTGCCCGGACAATGCGGAAGCGATCGCCATACTGATGACGCAAGTCTCGTGACACCGCTTGCAATACTTCTGGATCGTCATCCACGGTTAAAATTGCTGGTTTCGCCATAACTACTGTTACTTAACAATTGCAGTGTCTAGCCGTTATCTTCAAAAATGTGTCGTCAAAATATCTACTGTTTAACCAGTTGCTTTAAACGAAAGTATGCCTCTTCTGGTGTCAGCGGTTCCGATTGAGTTTCATTGGGTATATAAAATACCCAGGTATCAGGAAAGTAATGCACCACAAAGCTGGGAATCAAACCCAAGCTTACTGCTTGCTTGCCGAGTTTTTCAGTTTGTTCCTCTAAACTCAGTTGGTCATGAAATGGGTGTTCAACCATACTTTTGCATCTCCCTGTACTCTATTTGACCCTGGAAGAAGGTTCAAAACCAGTATTGCACAAATCACCTTTCGGTAATTCACACCATTAACCATGTTCCAGAATGAGCTTGAGAATATTTTGGTAGTAGACCTAAATAATTTCAAATATGCTTTCGTAGAGAATCATAAAACTATTTGGGTCATTCACGCTAATCTGAAACTGGATTAAATCAGGCAGCAGGGCATTCCTTCCATTGAGGTATTGGCAAATCATCTGTACTTTGTCAAAAGCTCGTATAACTCGCTACGATGTTCTTGTACTAGTACTAATTGGCAAATTACCCTAACTATAGTATTGCTTAAGTATTATAGTTAAAATCCACTCTTTAAACAGCATTTAGCTACTTGAAGTCTAGTTATTGTTAGGTGATAGTTGTAATTGCTTGACCTAAATTAATTTGCAGATTATCTATTACTCTGTCAAGCCAACTATGCTGAGTGAGACACTTCTGAAACATCTCTTGTCTTCTCTCTCCGTGCCCTCTGCGCCTTTGTGGTTCGTTTATTTACCCTTCAAACTTCGCTTGATAGACCACTAAAGATTGTTGATTTTGAATAATACCAACTAATTGCTCAGATCCATTACCATCAAAACGATCGGCATCAAAGAAAATCTCTAGGCCAGAAACACCATTTAGTAATTTGACATCTTCTCAATCAGTAATTTTGCTTGAACTAAAGATGCAATTGCTATTAAGTACGTCTTGCTAAAAATATAGAACAGAAGCTAAAGTAATATTTATTCCTTATCTTTGTTTGAGCTTGATTTGTGAATTATCCGTTCGCATTAAAAGGATTTTAAAGAACTATGCCAATTGAAAAACACATTAATCTTAATCAAGGATGTTTCCTTAATCCCGCAAATAAACAGATAGTTGTCAATTTAGCCAGTGAAGATATTTTAAATTTAATCACGCAAGAATTAAAAACTCGTTACTCTCCAGAAACTCAAAAAAACCTACTTGAGGAGAGTTCAAAGTTATTACCTAGTTTTGTATTTCAAGAATTATTGCAACGCCAACAGCAGGTAGTAGATATTAATCCAGATAGTTTAATTGTCGTTAGCTGTCAGATAGCAGAGGCAGAAGTCGATGATTTGGGATTCGATTTAAATGTCGAAGTATATTTTGTAGTTGGAGATACAAAAGGTCAAAACCATTTTCGGGCTAATCAAATAGTCCTTTGGTCGAATATATGGGGTGATGAAGAACAGCCTTTTGATTTAGAAGATGAACTAGGTGAACAATTCTGGACAAGTTATCAAATTCAGTTGCTTTTTGATGAAAAAGAACAGCAAACAATTGAACTGGAACTATCACAAACAGATGATTATGCCGCGAGGTTAGAATTTTCCCCATCACTAACAAAATTTTCACCATCCATAGTTCCCTTTACGGATAATGACTTCTAAAAATTATTATCTGCACATACAGTGAATGTAAATTAATCATTTATATTGACTGAGGATTTTATTTTTTGGAAGTTCTCTTTTAAAAAGATGAAGTCTTCAATGCCTCCTACATCCTCATTGTGGTTCGATAATTGAACCCATAAACAAAATGTTTCCCGTCTGATTATCCCGAATAGCACAGAAGAAGGGACGATCAACAATCATTCGGAATGGTTCTGGTTCTTCTCTAAAAGATGTTGCTACTATTCCCACTGAAGTAGCAGCCGCCGCTTCGGTACCTTCTTCGTTCACTTCAACAAAAGTTTTATGCTTAACTTCGCTAATGGCAAAATTTTTACCCATGCCAGAAAAATTGGCTTTGTTGCTGAAAGCCTCCCCCATACCTAAAGTTTTTAAAGCATCATTGAGTGTAATATCGTAATCTGTTTTGAAGCGGGGTAAGCGAATAAACCCTTTTTGGTTGTTGAACTGAGTCATCCATTTTTCCCAGTTCTCAACATTCAAGTTTTGATAAAAGGCTTTGAGGTTAGAATTCTTTTCGGGTAAAAAGATATAAAAACTTATCTTACCATCTTTCCCATAAGGTAAACTAACTGCCTGAAAATTCTCGCTTTCATAGTATCTATAATCACCCTCCTGTGACATCATTGGGTGTTGTTTTCGCCTACCAGATGTGATGTAAAAAGGGTATGGAGCAGTTTCTTTCTTGTCAAACTCGTTAGTCCAATTACCTTTAAAATATATGGCATTAATCAAAAATAATACCTGATTTGGTTCAATTTTTTCAACTATTTTAGTGATTTTGCCGTTAGTATTTTCTTTGACCCAATTATTGATAATATTAGATGCGGCGGCATCTTGAAAGTTTAAATTGCTGACTTTGGCTTGATAGAAGTCCTGGGTTATATTGAGAAAGTCTGGTGCAAAGCTAACATCTTGATTTGCCCAAAGTGAGTTAGCAATATTCAATTGCACTTTCGCATCTGAATTGTCTAAAAGCTGTTTTAATACCGCCGCATAAGAAGAGTTGATTTCTGGTAGATTCATCCCCTGTAATTCTAGGGTTTTTGCCATTGCTTGTTGAGTCGAACCGCTAGCGCCGTTGTAAGTCATAGCAAGAGCGATCGCAACACTCGAAGGTGAGATAAAAATATTATTCCCACCTCGATCGTTTTTCAGCACTTCTGAAAACAGTTTGAAGCCAAACTTATTGCTAGACTCAACGATTTTTGTATCAGTTTTCGCTGTTTTTTTTTGCAATGGAGTTTCTGGCTGAGGTAAACTAGATTGGGCAAGGGCACTTTTATTACTATCGACTTGAGAACACCCTAATACACTGAATAGAACAACGCTTGCAGCTGCCAGAGCATAACGTCTACCTAGACTCACACCGTAACGTCTTTGCAGGAAATTTTCTTTTGCATCACTCAATTTATGGCGATTCATTCTGCTACCTCACTTGCCAAAGATTCCCGATTTGTGCTCAGAGTTGACGCAGATACTGTGTCAATGACTAACTATTGCATTTACTCCTATAGAAAAATGGGACTGTTACAGTTTTCGTAACAGCAAATTAGTAGCTCAGAGTAATTAAACACAACTTGTGGAGTTGCGAATACCTTATTGAGACGGCTATACAGACGACTTATAAAAAATTTTGATTTCTAAGAATTTTTATCTTTACGTATAAACGTATTGTAAGCTACGTAATCATAAAATAACCACTTCTGTGAGGTTTTTATAGATCGAATAACCTTTATCATAGGCACGAAATCTCGTTCCTATACTCCGTATGGGAACGAGAAAAACGCTATAATTTTACACGGATATTTGTGCTACCCTATTTCAATTAATTAATAGGTACACTCCACCAAGCTAAACTGTAGGGTTGAGTCGCTTCATTGAGCTTTTGACGAAACTGGACACGGATTTTGTAATCGCCAGTAGCAGTAACGGGGCAGAAAATATGTTCTACACTATCAATTTGGCTGATTGAGGAGCAAATAGCACCAGCATCAGAATTTTGAGCATCAGCTTTTACTAAGTATAGGTCGAGATTATTTAAGCCGCGATCGCGAAAAGTTTCGCCTAGATCATATTGCTGGTTTTTATTTTTATCGTTGAGTTCTACCAATCGATCCCAACTCAGGGTGACAGCAACAAAACTTCCCTGCTTTAAGGGTTTTGCTAATATATAGTCAACAAATGCTCCAACATCAACTGTGCGATAATCCCAACCAATAGCAGGCACCGCAGCTGATGCTTGCCACTGACCAGCACTAAATTGTTGATAAGCGCGAAATACATTTAAATGACCCGCTCCCATTTGGGCATCTAAAGGAATCTTTGGATCTTTATAAGCATCAGAATCTAGCCAGTTTTGATTTTGCTTATCAATTAGCGTCCGCGTCATTCCCAACTTTAAGCCATCGCCGCTATCTAAAAGTTTGTCTGCTGAATTCAGCAATACAGCTTTCATCACTTGATGACGCCGAGAATCAATGCTCCAGTGGGGTTGTTTTGTCCGCATCTGTCGGTCTGCAAGTTCTTGCAACAGAGCAACGGTAGCCGTAACTTGAGGCGCGGCAAAACTAGTACCTGTAACCTTGTTCAATTTGCCATCTGGATTGAGCAAAGGAATATTATTACCAGGAGCAACTAAACTGATAGCGCGACGCCCATCCAGGTCAAATTCCCTTCCAGCTAGTCTTCCATTCACCCCTTGGTTAACACCCGCCAGATTAGCCACGTCTACTTTGTTAAAAACTCCCCCGCGGCGGGATGAAAAAGCCACGTTTATTCCGTTAAAATTATCTGTAGGAATAGGAATACCACCTTTCCCCTGGTTGCCAGCGATCGCATACAAAACATCATGAGCGCGACTAGACCAGTCAACACATAAAGTTAATAAAGCATTGCCGTCTAAAGTAGCTTCCGGTCGAGGATCGCGACTCAGAGGTTCCCCAAAGCTAAAGTTAATCGCACGGAGATCGCCACCATTTTGGAGCGCTATGTGCTGTGCTGACAAGCACTCTTCTGGCTGACCCATGTTTTTAGTCGAACCCACCGCCGATGAATACAATCGCGCTCCTGGAGCAACTCCTGGCAAAGCTTTGTCTTGACTCACCATCACACCAGCGACATTATAGGCGTGGGCGTCAACACCATTATTAGACTTAGCTGGCTCATTGCGTAAGAAAACTGCTGCTAAAGATATGGCACGATTTTTAGACACCGCCTTATCCCACCCAAACATTCCCGGCCGNCCAATTTCCACTTGACCAATAGCAATCTTACGACCGATTAAATTATAAGGAGATTTGTGTAGCTTCAGAGCATCAATGCCATTAGTTCCTAGTGCAGATTCTAAAGCTGAAGCAATTACTGGCGCACTTAGACAAGAAGCAGTTAATCCCCAAAATATCCAGGTTAGTTTTTTAGTCATTAGTTATTAGTCATTAGGCATGGAGAAGAGACAAGGTAGACAAGGAAGAGGAGGGAGACAAAGGAGAGACTTGTTCAATAATTCCCCCTTGTCCCCAAAAAACCGGGATCAAAATTATGAGTCTTGTTCAATGTTTTGTTACAATGCGTACAGACGAGGACGCTTAAAAATCCACTAGCCATGACCCAAAACCTATCTCAAAAGCCCATTGTAATTTCTCCATCTATCCTATCAGCCGATTTTAGTCGCTTGGGTGACGAAATTCGTGCCGTAGATGCAGCTGGAGCGGATTGGATTCATGTTGATGTCATGGACGGTCGTTTTGTACCTAATATTACGATAGGCCCTCTGATTGTGGAGGCGATTCGTCCGGTTACAACCAAGCCTCTGGATGTCCATTTGATGATTGTGGAGCCAGAAAAGTATGTAGAGGGATTTGCTAAGGCGGGTGCTGATATTATCTCCGTACACTGCGAGCATAATGCTTCCCCACACCTGCACCGCACCTTGGGGCAAATAAAAGAGCTTGGTAAAAAAGCTGGTGTTGTACTTAATCCTGGTACTCCTCTAGAGCTAATTGAATATGTTCTAGATTTGTGCGATTTAGTACTAATTATGAGTGTCAACCCTGGTTTTGGTGGTCAAAGCTTTATTCCTGGTGTGTTACCCAAAATCCGCAAGCTACGCCAAATGTGTGACGAACGTGGTCTTGACCCCTGGATTGAAGTGGATGGGGGATTGAAGGCAAATAATACCTGGCAAGTTTTGGAAGCGGGAGCAAATGCGATCGTCGCTGGTTCAGCTGTATTTAACGCAAAAGATTATGCTGAGGCTATTACAGCAATTCGCAACAGCAAGAGTCCTACTCCAGAATTAGCCAAGGTTTAATTCATTTTTGAATTAGTCAATCATTAAATATGGAAGTGAAAAAGAATGTAGAGACGTAGCGGTGCTATGTCTCTACAAGGATTCTAGATTAATTGCACCAAATATCTAGTATTCATAAAAAATAAGGTGGGCAAATTGCCTACCTTATTTTTTTATATATAGATAAAAAACTGGAAGCTATTCAAGTTTTGAACCTTCCAGTAGTTGCTATATAAATTGAAAGTTTATAAACCAAAGATAATCCAGGTTGGGAGGACTAGGATTACAATAGTCGAAAGAGAAGCGTATGAGCTACTAGTTCTACCAGCCAAGGACAACAATTTCACTGTAACTTTTCTATTTCCGTTCCTAGAATTGATGTTAAGCGTTTGCAATATTAACTAAAGCAACATCAACCACAGGATAGAAAGTTTTATCAGCATTACTCGCACCGTCTGCAGTCAGTGAAAGCTGTGTAAAATTGGGATTGGGGGAATCCACCTCGCCAAATTCTCTTTGCTCAGACTTCCTCAGAAAAAGAACCACCAGTAGTAACAGTTGGATTATTGGTCTTGGTTTAGGAGTTATNNNCTCCATGAAATGCTGACTACTTTTGTAATCAGTTTGATTTATTTCATAGTTAGAACTAATCGTTGATTTTATTTTTTAAATTAACTTGATTGCCAAATCACCTCTATTTTGATTTAGGTTGTAGTTGTTATTAGTTTACCAATATCAGTAGTATATATTTGCCATTTTGGCAGATTTTTGCAAAATATTATCAAATTCATGACTGCTATAGAAAACCTGTCATGCTATAAATTTCCAATTAGCATAACAGGCTTTCAGATAATCAATCAACTTTAGAGCGGAATCTATTGATTCCAAATACTTTTTAATTGAATCCACAGGATTTCAAGGAAATGTCTTGAACATTTTCTGGTTTTAATGGCGATTTGCTTGATTGATGTTCGTGAATTTGCTGTGTCAATCTCTGGTCTAAACTACCAGCACGGAGTTCTGCTTTTTGCTTTCTAACGACTTCTAGATAAGCTACGTCTTTAATTTTGCTTAAGCAGCTTGATGAAACATTATTATCAGACTGGGAATTATGAGCGTGTTTCAGCATTTTTAGATTTTCACTTTGCTGTTGTTTTGTCCTATCGGCTTGAGAGTTCTCTTTGAGCAATCGATTGTAGGTGCGATATGGAATGTAATGCAGAGGATTATAACCACCAAATCGCAACATTAAAACACATGCCCAGGAATACTTTCCAGCAAGAATTGCTTCAACTACTTTGTCAAATTGTTGAGCTTTCACTGTTTTATCTAAGTTACTACTAATACCAGCAAGGTCTTGATTCATCATAGTGTTTAGTTATTTTGGGTGAAGTAAACTATTTTCTTCTCTGCGATTGTTGATGTTTTAATTGAGGTGTACAAACTGCACTAGCCTTTTTGCAAATCTTGAATTGCTTGTGGCAAATTATAAGCAGTGGAGCGGTGTTTGATGTTTACAAGGGATAAAAATCCATAAGTAAATAAATTTTCTTGGTTCACACGCTTATATTTCTTACTACTGTTGGATTAGGCAATTTCCGGGAAGTTTGCATATTTTTTTAGACTAAGAGAGAAAATATATTTATCTTTGAGCGTTAACAACACCATTCGTATTTATACTATTTTTTCTCGTTGCTGTCATCTACTAATCTAGTATATTTATGGGTCAAATTTACTGAATATATTCCTATACTTACTTGTGTGTTGTGCAGCTTTTAGTTTTGTCCTCTTTTGCTAATTTTGAGGGGGTCTTACCCCTCACCCGATATCATTTTAAAACCTTTATTATTGTCGAGNNNCTAGAAAACAATACCATTAAANNNAATGTAAAACAACTTGTAGAAATATTAGTCGAGAGAGAATAAAACCCTTCATGGTAATAGGATCAAACTTATTTTTCAATAAGTTAGATTAGACAATGATACTTATTAAACTTGTCTTTATTGGGTTGCAAAGACTACAGCTTTAGCTTATCTAAATATAATCGCAGTCAACTGATTGCGAATATTTTATAACGAGCAGATAGTTATTATAAAATAAACCAGTTGTAAAAGAAAATTACTGGTTAGGAGTAATATAAATAAATAGTTATAACGAGCCTTAGTTGAGTCAATAAAAAGATCCGCAAATGGATAAATTTACTCAAAAAGTGTCGCAGGCTAAGTCTGTACAATATTAGAGAATTTAAGAATAGATATAAAGCTAATTAACACAAAATATTATTGAGTTGATTCAGCAAAAAATTCTATTTTATAGAATTGAGATTATAAATGTAGTGGCAATTGAGCTAAATGGTGGTACAAGCAAGACCAAAAATCAATATGCGATCGCCTTTATCTCTCCAGACAACTACAACAATGAATTGTTTGACAATAAGCCATCTAAGGGTTATAATGTTATTCCAACTTACTAGACGCAAAAAAACTGATAGCGCTTCACATTNCTAAAGTTTGGACTGTTTCTACTAAAGGCTGGTGAAATGCACCTNGTAAAACTGACTGGCGTGAAGTTACGCAAATTGTAAGGGTTTAAGCGTATGCCCCAATGTTGGCTAATCACTGCCAAACACGCAGCGCCACAATCTGATGAACTTTGCTGTTGAGTAAAGAAATAGGCACGTCATAACCTAGCTTTTGATTGTGAACGTAGTCTGGGAACTATTAGCAATATTTATAGCTAAAGCTAGTAATCTTTGCATTTTTTGAAACAGTAGTCTTAAATTCTCAATGCTTCAACTCTTACCATTACTGAAATTTTCCTTCGCTTCCGGAAATACTCGGAAAATAAAATCGCAAACCTAAAGTCTGGTTTCTCAGATGAAGACAGGTTGAATTTGCCAGGGAAGCACATCTGTTATAGGTGTCAACTTAAGGTAGAAGTTAGGTACGAGTAAGGGGGGTTGCTTGCCCTCATCCCCTAACCCCTTCTCCCAATATGGGAGAAGGGGAACTGGAGAATTTGCTTCCTTGTGCTAATTTTGGGAAAGGAGGTGGGGGTAAAACTTATACATTCAGAAAATTTCAGGTTAAGTTGACACCCATGACATCTACGTGTGTTGCGTCAAAACGAGAACCGCTTTGATAGGCAATTAATTAATAACTAAGTAAATTCCCCAAATCGCCATTGGCCGCAGGTAAGTGCTAGCGCGAAAAGTACCAGTTGCGGTGATAGCTTCTGGCGTGCGAAATTGCAGACCATTTTCATAAATTTGCTGCACCACAGCTTGCGTCAACCTCAACGCTTCATCCTTCATTCCCATCTGCATGAGAAAAGCCGCCAGCCCAAAGTTTATCCCCGTCCAAACTTCTAAGGGATGAGTAGCTTTGGGATTTTCTGGTGAACCATCACGACGAACACCATTAGCAGCACCAAATTCACCATTACAGAATTTCAAAAAGCAAGCGTCATAAACAGTTTTCAGAGCAGAAAGGGCGCGATCGCTCGGTACAATATCTGGTAAGTCCAGTAGACGAGCATAAAATTGTCCGCACAATTGATCTGCCATTACCACATCGGAACCACTTTTACTATCCAGTCGGTAATATTCACCATTCCAAAGTTTTTCTTGGTAAATAGGAAGAGATTGTTGTAACCAAGTTTCATAAATGGATTTTTGCGCTGCCAACTCTGTTGTGTCACCTGTCTGGTAAGTTAATAAAATATCGCTAATTGCGATCGCAGCTTCTAGTGCCGCTAACCACAATCCACCACAATAGGCGCTGACACCTTGTAATCGCCAATCATCAAAAGTTTGGTCGGGTGCGCCAGAATTTTCCGGAATCCCATCGCCATCGAGATCAAAAGTTTTCAGGTAGTCGAGGGTTTGAACGATCGCATTCCAGCAATCTGCTAAGAATTCCACATCGTCAGCACCCGTGAGTAAAAAATCACGGTATACTTGCAAAACGAAATCACTACCTAAATCTTTCCATAAATTACAGTCTTGATAGCTGGTGTAATTAGTTTTCTCCCAAACGTGTTCGTTGGGTGCGCCTAAATCGTGGGGTGTTGCACCTGCAACTTTGCGAACTGCAATCGGGCTTTCTGCCTTAATTGTCATGTAATAGCCAATGATTCGGGGAGTATCATCACCTTGAGGAATCGCCCGTGCAAATGCCCGAATCACCGACTTTTCTAGTTCTGGAAACAGCATCAGCAGGGCAAAAGAGCCATACAACCGCACATCGAGACTTTCATACCAACGGTAATCTAGGCACTCCAGCACTGCAAACTGACCGATGGGGTTAAGTTCTGATGCTGCACTCCAGAGAGTACCGCCGCTGGTGAGGTCATAAAGCTCATTAAATAGAGCCATTTTAAACCAGTTGGGTAAATCTTCGCGGTCGAGAATAGGTTTTTGCCAACTTTGAATTTGCGATCGCCAAGTTTGGTATTCTTGTAATGCGGTGGATGCGATCGCCCAGGCGTTGTTTCCACTTTTACCAAAAAAGTCTGTATATCTGCGGTAATAGTTAACTCCGGCGGCAAATTCTGTAATCGGCAAATCCCAAGCGAGGACAAAGGGTATTTCGAGAGTTTCGCCTGGTTGGAGAGTGAAACGGATTGCGATGCCTGCGGCCGGCGTAGCCATCGCAGCCCCTAATTGTGTATTCTCTGTTGCTGGAGTAGTATCAACATAATTGGGCAAAGAGCCATCTTTAGCAAAGCTTTGCCATATTTCCTCACCCGTCCCTTCAGGATTCCAGCGGCTATGATGAAATACTTCCACTTGGGGATGTTTCAGCGTCGCAATACACCAAGTTCCGTCACCTTCTTGCAAAGGTTCATTACTACCAACCCGGCCTAAAACACAGCCAAACTGTTGTGTATTTTCAACTATTTGGTTGTAGTTTCCTTGACTTTCGCCCCAGCGCGGTTGGTATTCATAAACCGGACTACCATCATCGCGTACCCGCACTTCGGGAGATTTGAGAGCGTTTGTAAACCAGCCCACCATATTTTGCCAAGTGAGCATAATGCTGAGAGTAATCGGTGCATCTGTGGGGTTATGAGCATTCCAGAGGAATATTGCCACAGGGTAGCTAGTTTCTTGGTAATTACCCGCCCAGACTGGGGAAAATTGCTCACAAGTCAACTGTGCTTGAAATACATTTTCGTATACAAACCAGCTACGTGGATATAGCGCGTGATAATTGCCCGTCCCCTTTGTGCCGGGAGTTGTAGGATACCACTGCCACGCTTTGAGAGTGCCATCATCGGGCGCTTGCGTAGACAAAGCGTAGGCTTGGAAAGATGTGCTATTGGATTCAAACACACTGAACTGACAAGCGGGAATGTTTTTGAAGGTATGCTCACCGCCGTCGATGTGCCACAGGTTAAAGTCTCCCCGTGAAGAACGACCGATGCAACCTGCACCAAAGCCACCTAAAGGCATACCATGCCAAGGGCCATCATCGATATTACTTGCGTAGCGGACGGTATAAGGTTTGTCCCAGCCTAAGCCGATGGGACGGCTCCAAGTACAAGAAGGAATTTCTGGAGAGAGTTGATTTGTCATCGCCTAATGTTACAGCGTGCAGTTACGTGAATGAAGACTAGCGCGATGTGAGATTTTTCTCAAGGTAGTGGCGTGGCACAACTAAAATAGTGCATTAGCAAACTCTTGTGGGATGGGCTTCTAGCCATTGGTGTCAACTTAAGCTGAAATTTTCAACTGTTCGTAGCCCGCCCTTAGACATCGCTCCCGTAATTACTACTGGACTACAAGGTATAGAGTTTATCCCAGTCACGAAGACTTTCATATTGTGCTTCTACCGCGTGTTGCTCCAACCGCTAATTGAATTTTAAATCTAGAGTTTTTAACTCTAGTGGGTAAATCACTAGTTAATTTGGGTATTTTAAAGCACAGAGTTAATTTTCTCAATAGTTTTAACAAAACAAGATGACACAATACGCCCTTGTGGTTGAAATTGCTCAGGATGACAACAGTTTCGGCAGCCTGACTAAACCTATTGATGATACAGAGGCTGTGGCTAGCACAGAAAAATTTTTGCTGCTGGTAGATGAGTTTGGGGAAGTATTTACAGTTTGTATAGATAAGGAAGAACGGCAGAGATTTATTGAACTACTGACTGGGGTAGTAGAGATTCATGATTCGCGGTTAGCAGTTGTAATTACTATGCGAGGCAATTTTCTGGAATCCTGTTTAGATAATCCTTCTCTGGCTCACCTGATTCAAACCCCAGTAGTTGTTATACCGCCTTTAACTGGAGTTGATTTCAAGGACATAATCGCCAAACCTGCCCAGCTTCAGGTTCATAGTGTTGAAGAAGCAGGAGCATTACAAATTCTCCAAAATCTTCAACAAGAACCAGAGAATTTACCATTGTTAGAGTTTGCCTTAACTAAACTGTGGGAGAAACGCGAGCAAAAGAAACATCAACTTACCCAAGAAGAGTATGAAAATTTGGGAGGATTAACTGCGGTGTTAAATCTCCATGCAGAAAATGTTTATCACTACCAAGATTATGAGCAAGAATATCCAACTCAAGAACGCAGTCAGCAAGAAAAGGAATGGATTAAGCAGATTTTTCTGCGGTTAATGGGAACAGGAGAGGGAGAAAAGGATACCCAACAGCGCCAACCAAAAGCCACATTATTAAATATTGCAGGTAATGATGCCAATCAACAGCAACAACTTAGTGAGTTGCTAGATGGTGAAGCGGGATTGGTTAAGGGACGCTTATTAATTACTGGGAAAGATGAAAAAGGAGAAGTCTGGATTAATCTAGCCCATGAAGCTTTAATTGAAAGTTGGCAGCAGTTTGCCCAGTGGCGACAACAAGACCGAGACTTGCGACCGTTGAACGAGACATTAGAAAATACGCGACGGGAATGGTTGAGCGAAAGGTCGGATGACAAATATTTAATGCAAAAGGGATTGCTGGCCCAAGTGAGGGATAGCTGGCAACAATTGCAGCCTGATTTGCAATCACCCCAACAAGATGAGGATTTTTACCAGCGTAGCGATGCCGATGACAAAGACCGGATTGCCGAGATGGAAAGGGCGCTTACTGAATCCCAGTTGCGAGAAAAAGCGGCTAGAGTAGACGATTTATTGCCCTTACAACCCCTAGATAGTCTAGTTTTGGCAATTCAAGCTATGGGGGAGAATCAAGAGAAACTACCCCAGCAGATTCTTGCATCAGTTCAGAACAGTTTGAATCGGGTGGTTAATAAAGCAAGAGTCTCGATTCCCTTCTGTGGTCATGAGGGTTATATCAATTCTGTCGCCATCAGTGCCGATGGACAGACGATTGTCAGTGGTGGTGCTGATGGTACGGTGCGGTTGTGGAATTACCAAGGTCTTTCCTTAGCTGAACCTTTGCGTGGTCATCAGGGTTATGTTAATTCTGTCGCCATTAGTGGCGATGAGCAGACGATTGTCAGTGGCGGTGCTGACGGCACGGTGCGGTTGTGGAACCACCAAGGTCTTTCCTTAGCTGAACCTTTGCGCGGTCATCAAGGTAATGTCAATTCTGTCGCCATCAGTGCCGATGGGCAGACGATTGTCAGTGGCGGTGCTGACGGCACGGTGCGGTTGTGGAATTACCAAGGTCTTGCCTTAGCTAAACCATTGCATGGGCATAAAAATGATGTCTCTTCTGTCGCCATCAGTGCCGATGGGCAGACGATTGTCAGTGGTGGTGCTGACGGCACTGTGCGGTTGTGGAACCGCCAAGGTCTTCCCTTAGCTAAACCATTGCGTGGGCATAAAAATGATGTCTTTTCTGTCGCCATCAGTGCCGATGGGCAGACGATTGTCAGTGGTGGTGCTGATGGTATGGTGCGGTTGTGGAACTACCAAGGTCTTCTCTTGGCTGAACCTTTGTATGGTCATGAGAGTTATGTCAATTCTGTAGCCATCAGCGCCAATGGACAGAATATTGTCAGTGGCGGTGCTGATGGTACGGTGCGGCTGTGGAATCGCCAAGGTCTTTCCTTAGCTGAACCTTTGCGTGGTCATCAGGGTAATGTCAATTCTGTCGCCATCAGTACCGATGGGCAGACGATTGTCAGTGGCAGCGATGGCGGCACGGTGCGGTTGTGGAATCGCCAAGGTATTCCCTTAACTGAACCTTTGCGTGGTCATGAAGGCAATGTTAGGTCTGTTGCTATCAGCACCGATGGTCAGACAATTGCTAGTGGTAGTACTGACGGCACAGTGTGGTTTTGGAACCACCAAGGTCTTCCCTTTGCGAAACCTTTGCGTGGTCATAAGGGTTGGGTTTATTCTGTCGCTATCAGTGCCAATGGACAGAATATTGTCAGTGGCGGTACTGACGGTACGGTGCAGTTGTGGAATCACCAAGGTCTTGCCTTAACTGAACCTTTGTGTGGTCATGAGGGCTGGGTTTATTCTGTTGGTATCAGTACCGATGGGCAGACGATTGTCAGTGGTGGTAGTGATGGTACGGTGCGGTTGTGGAATCGTCAAGGTCTTGCCTTAGCTGAACCTATGCGTGGTCATCAGGGTTATGTCAATTCTGTCGCCATTAGCGCCGATGGGCAGACAATTGTTAGTGGCGGTGATGACGGCACTGTGCGGTTGTGGAATCGTCAAGGTCTTGCCTTAGCTGAACCTTTGCGTGGTCATCAGGGTTTTGTCAATTCTGTTGCCATTAGCGCTGATGAGCAGACGATTGTTAGTGGTGGTACTGATGGCACTGTGCGGTTGTGGAATCTGCAAGGTCTTGCTTTAGCTGAACCCTTGCGTGGTCATAAAGGTTGGGTCTATTCTGTGGCCATTAGCACCGATGGGCAGACGATTGTTAGCGGCGGTGATGACGGCACTGTACGGTTGTGGAACCTGCAAGGTCTTGCTTTAGCGGAACCTTTACGTGGTCATGAAGGTTGGGTTTATTCTGTTGCCATTAGCGCTGATGGGCAGACGATTGTTAGCGGTGGTGAAGATGGCACTGTACGGTTGTGGCGCGGTGACTGGCGTGCATGGTTGCAAGTCTGTTGTGACAGGTTACGTTACCATCCCGTCTTCACCAATCCGCAAACAGAGGAAGCAAAAGCCGCCTGTGAAACCTGCCAAAAATATGTTTGGAGTAAAGTAAGCGGGTAAAAAGACAGTATTGCTGTGCTTCTAAGAAGGTCTGTACTCGATTCAATTGCAAATGGCTATCAAGGCAGTAGCAACACATCCTTGGGTAAAGACGCGATTCATCGCGTCTCTACAAGTGGTCTATTTGTCGCATTCTTTTTTCAAATTGGTATAAATTATGGTGAGCGAAAGGCTTAGGCGTAACCCGCACTTTGACAACGCTCACCTTTTGTCCGTGGAATTTTTATTGGTGTTCTTGAAATTTAGTTTGTATATGTGGGCACTCTAAAATTAAGCAACATACTGGAGACTAATTTCTATGTCCACAGCCCCAATTAGTGCAACATTAGCGCAATCAGATAGAGATGCTGTGTTGCAAGCCATTGCCACCATTAAAGAAAAGCTACCATTTTTGATTGATTTAAGTAACGAGGAGCGGAAAGCTTTACCCAAGATGGGAGATAAAAGCCGCGCCTTTGTAAGCAAAGCATTAGAGGTGGCGACACAGAACCCAGAGTTTTTACCGCGATCGTTTGACCTCAATGAGATGCGGAAAGACGTTCAATTATTTGAAGCTTTGTATCCAGTATTGCTATCTTTGTCACAATTACAAGAGTTGCTGGATGATACATCTATAGCAGTGGGCAGTGAAGCTTATGCAGCCGCGTTGCAGGTGTATAACTATGCCAAAGCTAGTGGACAAGGCGCTGGTTTAGATGGGGTAGTTGAGGAAATGGGGCAAAGGTTCGCCCGTAAATCTCGGAAATCCAAGCCTCAAGCAGCAGCATTGTAGAAAATAACTCGGCGATTGTACTTCTAACGTGCAATGTTGAGGTTCAGAACTCGGATGTTGGAGTAAATTGCTCGACGTTCCGAGTTCTGAACTCGAAACTTCACCCTCAGAACATGGAATTTCGAGATAAGAACACGAAAATTGAAGCTCTGAACAGCAATATCCGAAATCCAAGAGTGAATAATGGAGAGTAGAAGGCGATCGCTCTCCTTTTAAACTCGGAACTTCGTGTTTTGAACTGCAACGGCCGAGATTCAAGGGTGAATTATGGTGAGTGAAAGGTGTAGGCGTAGCTCGCCCTTAGAGGATGTTTGAAAAGTATTTTTGGTAACTTCTAGACCTTGGAAACCTAACCCCCCTAGCCCCCCTTCCCTACAAGGGAATGCAGGGTGGATTAATTGTCGAGAGAGAAAATATAACATAGAAGGATGATTCCTTAAGAAAAACACGGTTCTCCCAGAGGAAAGTTAGGAATGAATTTAATCGAAGCAATCCAAGGGGTTCCCGATTATCGACATGCTAGAGGTATTAGACATAGACTTTGGATAATACTAACTATAGTTTTGTTAGGTAGTTGTACAGGATATTGGGGGTATAAACCTTTAGCTGAGTTCACAAAAAATCATCGATTATCTCTAATCAAATTATTAGATTTATCTCCAGATATTCAATTTCCGTCAGCATCAACATTCAGAAATATTATGATGTCAATTGATTTTCAGATATTAGCTGAACTGTTTAACGTCTGGGCAGAAAAGAGTTTGCCAATTAATTTCAAAGAATTATTTGCCATCGATGGGAAATGTATTAAAAGTACTGTAACCGGGGGAAATCAATCCTATCAAAACTTTGTGAGTATCGTTTCAGTTTTCAGTTTATAGTCATCAGCAAGGATGGGTAATCAGACATCAAGCTATGGAAAATAACAAAAACAGTGAGATTAGTGTGGTAGAAGAGCTAATTAAAAAGCTTTATGGGCATCATATCGTGATTACAGCCGATGCACTACATTGCCAAAAAAAACTGTTGAGCTGATTATCGAGGGAGAAAATGACTACATTATTACTATTAAAAGAAACCAGCCAAATCTCCTGAAAGTAGCTACTGAGCTAGCTGAATCCTCAATCGCTATCGATACCAATTACCATGATGAAAATTTACATGGACGAAAGACTACTCGTCAAGTCAAAGTCTATCCAATTCCATTTGAGTCACTACCTGATTGGGTTGGCGCTAAAAGTTTAATTGAGGTTAACAGATATGGAACTCGACCTCAAGGATAGAATTGTCGTCGCCAGATTGTTGACTATCATGAACAACACTTTTATTTAAGTAGCTTTTTTGATGCGCTATTTGACCACTCCGACTCCTTTTGCCCAATGCCTGTGAGTCCAATGGTCGAGTGAGAAAACTTTTTCTCTCCCGACAATTAATCCACCCTGCCTTCCCTACAAGGGAATGGGGGTTTTAAAGCATCTCTCCGTTTCGGGGAGAGGTTTGGAGAGGGGTCTCTGGTATACTTTACGATTTTTCAACCAACCTCTTAGACATCGCTTCCATAATTCTTAGCAGAGTTGAAAGTACAAAGCTTATCTTTGGCAAAGCAAAACCTTAAGTGCTGGAATTTTGCTTATTTTCAGGAAACTTACACTTCACCTCAATTTCAAAATTGCTCTCCGCCGAACCTTCAGTCACAAAGGGGATACCAGTTTTTCCGCCTATCTTCAAGCCAAACTTCAAAGTCACCTCTTCGACTTCAGCAGCACCTAAATTTTTAAAAGCGCCAATGGCATATTTGGTATAAGCTCGAATTTGATGGTGAACTTCTTCAATCTTGACAAATGCCTCTTCCCGAAAGCCGTAGGATTCCTTCTCCTCATCAACCTCCGGTGTGACAACTTTTGGTATATTTGGCGTTTCCTTTGACTCGAACAGAATTGTATAGATTTCCCCGTCTTCTTCAAAGACTAAACGTTCTATGTTCGACATCAAGCCCTCAGAGTTTAGGTGTATTTAAGTTATCTTATTCTGTAACAGACAATTTAAATACGTATAGATGGCTCGTTACGCGCTTGTAGTTGGCATTACGGATTATACAAATCAGCTTTCCAATCTCACAAAACCAGCTACGGATGCCGAAGCAGTCGCGCAGGTACTAAAAGCGCATGGTGATTTTGAGGATATCGCTGTTCTCAAAGGGAAAGTTAGTACAACTAAGTTGGCTAAAGCTTTCAAAACACTTTTGCAACAACAAGCAGTTAAAAACGAAGCGCTAATTTACTTTACAGGGCATGGCATCACCGTATCTGACAGCTTAGGAACACAACAAGCATATTTAGCAACCTCTGACTTGACAATTGTCACTCAAGGCAATCAGATTATTGAGCAAACAGGCGGGATTAGTCTTTTAAGTCTCAACAATTTAATTAGAGACTCCGACTTGAGTAGTCTAGTAGTGCTGTTAGATTGCTGTCATAGTGGTGAATTTTTAGAACGCAATCTCATCGAAAAAACTCTTACTGCCTTTATTTCACAGCGCGATTACTACTTTATTGCTGCTTGTAGAGGTTTTCAACAAGCTTATGCCAAAAAAAGCGAACAACACAGTATTTTTACAACAGCTTTGCTGGCTGGTTTGTCACCAGACAACACTAACGATCGCGGACAGGTGACAGGCGATCGCCTCTTCGATATACTTGCCACAGAACTTAAAAAGAGTGGTCAAGAACCAATCCGCATGGGTTGGGGGCGTTCGATTACTCTAATTACCCACAACATTCAAACACAAGCTCAGACCTTTGAGGTAAAGGAAGAATGTCCTTATCAAGGTTTAAAAGCCTTTGAAGCGGAACAAAAACAGTTTTTCTTTGGGCGCAAGCAGGTTGTAAGGAAGATTCTGGCGAAACTGGCACAAAATCCCTTTGTCCCAATTATTGGCGCTTCCGGGAGTGGTAAATCTTCTGTAGTTCAGGCAGGTTTAATTCCAGAATTAGATGATAGAGTCTGGCAAATTTTACCGCCAATCAAGCCAGGATTTCAGCCGTTGCAGGAATTGAGAGCAATTCTGAAAGCATTTTTTCCAGGGGCGAGAAAAGAAAAATTGCTGTGGGAGTTGATTACTAATGAACCGAATCCTTTACCTGTAATTCTGGAGCATCTCACAGGTGCAGAAAAATTTTTATTGGTAGTAGATCAGTTGGAGGAACTATTTACTGTTGCTGTTGCTGAACAAAAGCAGAGATTTATTGAATTGCTGACTCAGGTAGGAGAGATAACCGATTCGCGGTTGAAAGTTGTGATTACCATGCGATCGGATTTTCTCGAACTATGTTCAGATTATCCGTCTTTAAATAAATTAATTGAAAATCAGCTTGTTTTGATGCCGCGGATCACAGGAATTGATTTAAAAGAGACAATAACCGAACCTGCTAAACTTCAAGGTCATAGTGTTGAAGAAAGACTAGTACTGAAAATTTTAGAAGATGTTGGTAAAGAACCGGGATATTTGCCGTTAATGGAGTTTGCTTTAACTAGACTCTGGGAAAAACGCGACCAACAAAAGCATCAACTCACCTTAGAACAGTATGAAAACTTCCAAGGATTGACAGGGGCGCTGAATCTTCATGCAGAAAATGTTTATCTTTACGAAGATTATCAGCAGGATTCTCCGACTCAAGAACGAAATGAACAGGAGAAGGACTGGATTGGGCAAATTTTCCTGCGATTATTGCGAACTGGAGAGGGAGAAAAGGATACGCGACAGCGCCAAGCAAAAGCTGAATTGTTAGCCATTGGTGGTAATGACCAAGAAAAGCAGGAAGCATTAAGTGAATTGCTAGATGAAGGATTGGTGAAAGGACGTTTGTTGGTAGCTGGGAAAGATGAACAAGGAAAAGCTTGGATTGATTTAGCCCATGAAGCCTTAATTGAGGTTTGGGAGAGGTTTGCCCAATGGCGACAACAAGACCGAGATTTGCGGCGGTTGAGTGATAGGTTAGCAGATGCATTACGCGAGTGGTTGAGAAAAGGAGAGAATGAAAAATACTTAATGCAGGGGGGATTATTGGCAGAGGTGCGGGAAAATTGGGAAAAGCTGGAGTTTTTATCATCACCTCAAGCCAAAAATTTTTATCAACGCAGTGATGCGTATGAAAAAGACCGAATCAATATTTTAGAACGGGCACTCACCCAAGCTACTTTGCGAGAAAAAGCTACAAGGGTATTGAATTTACTACCTTTCAAACCATTAGATGGTCTAGTTTTGGCGATTCAGGCAATAGGTGAGAATCTTGACAAAATGCCAGATCAGATTCTCACCCCAGTTCAAAACAGCTTGCATAGAGTGATGGAAACAGTTAGAGTATCCATTCCCTTCCTGGGACATGAAGGTACTGTCAATTCAGTTGCTATTAGCCCGGATGGTCAAATGATTGTCAGTGGCGGTCTTGACGGAACAGTACGCTTATGGGATCTACTAGGCAATCCTATCGATCGACCCTTTCAGGGGCATGAAGACTCCGTATATTCAGTTGCTATTAGCCCGGATGGTCAAATAATTGTCAGTGGCAGTCGGGACAAGACGGTGCGTTTGTGGGACATCCAGGGCAATCCTATAGGTGAACCCTTTTACGGGCATGAAGCTTATGTTACTGCCGTCTCTTTTAGTGCCGATAGTCAAATGATAGCCAGTGGCAGTTGGGACAAGACAGTGCGGCTATGGAATCTAATAGGCCAACCTATCGGTCAACCCTTTTACGGTCATGAAGATGTTATCTTTTCAGTTGTTTTTAGCACCAATGGTCAAATGATAGCCAGTGGCAGTTGGGACAAGACGGTGCGTTTGTGGGATATTCAAGGTCACCCTATAGGTAAACCATTTTGGGGACATGAGCATGAAGTCTATTCAGTTGCCTTTAATCACGATGGACAGAAAATTGTTAGTGGCAGTCGTGACCGAACACTGCGGTTATGGGATTTAGCGGGTAGCCTCATTGGTCAACCGCTTAGTG
The DNA here is from genome assembly GCF_030382115.1 of Nostoc sp. GT001. Classification (NCBI taxonomy): domain Bacteria; kingdom Bacillati; phylum Cyanobacteriota; class Cyanophyceae; order Nostocales; family Nostocaceae; genus Nostoc; species Nostoc sp. GT001. The sequence goes on along the minus strand of NZ_JAUDRJ010000003.1, from coordinate 7,267,284 downwards.
GACATGAAAATTCTGTTTTATCAGTGGCCTTTAGTCCTGATGGGCAAAAGATAGTTAGTGGCAGTAGCGACAACACAGTTCGGTTGTGGGATTTAATGGGCAACCCCATCGGTCAACCGTTTAGGGAGCATAAAAATGTTGTCTGGTCAGTGGCCTTTAGTCCTGATGGGCAAAAAATAGTTAGTGGCAGTCGTGACCAAACAGTGCGGTTATGGGATTTAACGAGCAATCCGCTTACTTATCCCTTCAAGGGGCATGAAAGTTCAGTCAATTCAGTCGCCTTTAGTCCTGATGGGCAAAAGATAGTCAGCGGCAGCAGTGATGGTATAGTGCGTTTGTGGGATATCCAGGGCAAACCTATTGGTGAACCTTTTCAGGGGCATGAGTATTCTGTGCGGTCAGTCGCTATTAGCCCCGATGGGCAAAAGATAGTCACTGGCAGTGATGACGGGACAGTAAGGTTATGGGATATGCAGGGTCACTCCATCGCTCAACCCTTGCGTGGTCATGAGAATGTTATCTTTTCAGTCGCTATTAGCCCTGATGGGCAAAAGATAGTTACTGGCAGTGATGACAGGACAGTAAGGTTATGGGATATGCAGGGTCACTCCATCGCTCAACTTTTACGGGTAGGTGAAGGTGAACTGACCGCCATTGCCTTTAGTCCCGATGGGCAAAAGATCGGTACTGGCAGTCGTGAAGGGAAAGTGGAGTTATGGGATATCAAGGGTAACCTGCTCAGTCACTCCTTACAGGATCACGAAGGTTCTGTCACCGCCATTGCTTTTAGTCCCGATGGGCAAAAGATAGTTAGTGGCAGTATTGACAACACAGTGCGGTTATGGGACTTAGCAGGTAACCCCATCAGTCAACCATTTTGGGGGCACGAGAATTATGTTTGGTCAGTCGCCTTTAGTCCTGATGGGCAGATAATTGTTAGTGGTAGCGACGATAACACATTGCAGTTATGGGATTTAGCAGGTAACCCCATTGGTCAACCGTTTAGGGGACATGAAGATTCTGTCTGGTCAGTAGCTTTTAGCCCCAATGGGCAAAAGATAGTTAGTGGCAGCGATGATGGAACAATAAGGTTGTGGCGGGGTGGTTGGCGTGGATGGTTGCAAGTCTGTTGCAACAGGTTACGTTACCATCCCATCTTCACCAATCCGCAAACAGAGGAGGCAAAAGCCGCTTGCGAAGTCTGCCAAAAATATGTTTGGAGTAAAAGTGGGTAAAAACACGGCATTGCCGTGCCTCTAAGAAGGTCTGTACTCGATTCAATTGCAAACGGCTATCAAAGCAGTAAGTGTCGGTTTGCGCTGGCAGGAACTTGCTGTTTACCTGCACCTACGAATACACGAACAGGCGATCGCCTTCCTGGATTTGCAATATATCTATGCATTGGTACGGGGGGTAAAGATGACTGGGCGGCAGAGATGTTAGAAAGTATGCAAACTTATGGAAAAAACGTCTTATATCATGTCTGGCTAGTTAGTTATAATGCTTTTTTAGGCAGTATTCAGGATTTTTATTCATACTTGTTATTTCTAACGGTACAAGACAAAGAACTAAAAATGGTGCAATTTAAAAGTAGTGTAAATATGGTCAATTATGGACGCTGCCAAACGCCTTGCTACTCTAAATCGCATTCGCAAACTTAGCCGTCTGATGGATACATCAATACGTATCCCTTTGACAGGTTTTCGCATTGGCATAGACCCAATCATTGGTCTAGTTCCAGGTGCTGGTGATTTAATCAGTACAGCGTTTTCAGCTTACATTATATTTTTAGCGACTCAGTTTGGCATCCCGCGTCAAGACTTAGCCAAAATGATTTTTAATGTAGGTTTGGAAACAGTCGTTGGTACTGTGCCTTTAGTGGGTGATTTGTTTGATGCTTTCTATAAGTCCAACATTCGGAATTTGGCAATTTTGGAGCAACATTTGACAGTAGTTGAACCAGAACTAAAAAAAGTGTCTGATGAACTTTACTCTCAAAAATTCAGCCAAATTTAAGTAGAAAAAGAGCGTAGTTTACGGCCGCAGGCATTGCCATTGCACATTTACTATGTATTTTCTAGTACATTACTAGCCAGTTGTAGAGAAGCGATGACCGAGCGCTGNTGNGGGGCTGCTGAGTTCGTCTACAGCGTTGGGTCAACAACTGGCGATTTGTCTGTTCTGTTGATATCTCATTTAAACGGCAATTCAGAGATAAGTTATGCCAAATTGCCAGAACCTTTGAACGTGGTATCGTCACTTCAACTTTTTCTTAAATCAAGAATTGATGGGCGAACCCATCGGTTAAATTCAGCCTTGGTGTAATTGAAAATATTGTAGAGTATAGAATTGTCCTAAGTATTGCCTACGCAACTCCCCCTATGACTACCGCACCCTTAAGCTGGGAAGAACTAGAAACCCTCACGGACTATCAAATAGATACCGTTAATGGTCCCACCAACGCTAGAGCTAGGTTGCGCTTGTTTGGTCAGCCGGAATCTGATGTGCGGGTAACGCTGTACCGCGATAACCACGCCTGGTGTCCTTACTGTCAAAAAGTTTGGTTATGGCTAGAGGAAAAACAGATCCCCTACCGCATCGAAAAAGTGACAATGTTCTGCTATGGGGAGAAAGAAAGTTGGTACAAACGTAAGGTTCCATCAGGAATGCTCCCCGCGATCGAGCTAGATGGACGGATTATTAAGGAAAGCGATGACATTTTGATCGCTTTGGAAAAGGTATTTGCTCCATTGAACCAAGGGATGGAAGACCTCACGGTGCTTCCTTTACGTCAATTAGAACGACTTTTATTTAGAGCTTGGTGCGTTTGGCTGTGTTCTAAAGTCGGTTCCTCTCAACAAGAACAACGCAATCGAGAACAATTTATCGCAGTGGTGGCTAGGGTAGAGGAAGCTCTGGGTAGCACCCCAAGCCCTTATTTTCTAGATAGCTTTGGCATCGTTGATGTCATTTTTACGCCATATCTCGAACGGATGAATGCGAGCCTTTACTACTACAAGGGCTACTCACTGCGGGAAGAAAACCCTCGTTTGAGTGCATGGTTTGCGGCAATGGAAAGCCGACCAACCTACTGCGGTACTCAGAGCGACTTTCACACCCACGCACATGATTTGCCGCCCCAGATGGGGGGCTGTTGGGAAAACGGCGAAACCCAGATGCTTCTCAATAAAGCGCTGGTGGATAACGGCCCCTGGTTTGGACTACCAGATGTTACTTATCCAGAGCCGGAAAACTCCCGTATGGAAGCTCTTAAACGAACTATCGATCACCGGATAAATATTATTCGAGTCAACCCCTTAGATGATAAATTGTTTGATCGAGCGCTACGTTGTGCTTTAACACACATGATGACAGGGGAAGACTGTGTACCCCCATCGGGATCTGATGTCGCTCTCCGATATTTGCGCGATCGCATTAATGTACCACGAGACATGTCTATCTACGCAGCCAAGCGATTGAGGGAATCCCTGGAAAAAACCGCATCCCTTGCGGGTGATGGGCAGCCAGCCCCTATTCCCACTCAGCATCGACGAGATCAAGACCCGTCTAACTTTGCCATCAAGTAGGATTTCAGATATTTATGCCTAACCGAAAATCCAAATGAAAAAACCTGGATTTATTGAGCGTCATCACCTGTGGACAGCAATCCAAAAAGAAGCATCTGAAAAGATCAAGGCTGTTGTCAAAGAACGGGATTTATTGTTGATTCGTACCGCTTGGTCAGACCAGCATGGCATTGTTCGCAGCAAATCGCTCTTACCCCAGGCGTTTTTCAGCGCCTTAGAAAACGGTATGCAAATCAGCACAGGGACATTTCTGTTTGATACTGGTGGTGCAATAGTATTTAACCCGTTTGTGCCTGGCGGTAGTTTAGATATGCCTTTGATGACAGGTGCGCCAAATCTTGTGGCTGTTCCTGACCCTGATACCTTCAAAATTCTGCCTTGGGCAAAACGTACTGGTTTTATCCTCTGTGACGAGTACTTTCAAAATGGTCAGGTAATGCCCTTTTCCAGTCGCGGTATTTTGCGCCAATCATTGGTAGAGTTACATCAAAGAGGATTGGAGCATATTGTCGGCTTAGAAGTTGAGTGGTATCTGGCAAAGTTGGAAGATCCGATGTTAGCGATCGCTAATGTTGGTACTTCTGGAAAACCTGGTGAACCTGCCAAAGTTAGCGCTGTAGAGCATAGCTTCCAATACCTTTTAGAATCGCACAATCCAGAAATTCACGACTTACTGCGTATTCTGGCAGAAAATTTAGTTGAAATGGGATTGCCTTTAAGAAGTGTAGAAAACGAAGGAGGTGCGGGTCAATTTGAATTTACCTTTGACCCGATTCCGGCATTACAAGCTGCGGATACAATGATCATATTCCGCATGGCGACCAAGCAAATCTGCCGTCAACAAGGTTACATCGCATCATTTATGTGTCGTCCAGGATTGCAAGGTTCTTCTTCCAATGGCTGGCATTTGCACCAATCCCTTGTAGACCGAACCACAGGCGAGAACGCTTTCATGTCTGCAAACTCCAAAGCCCTAATGTCAGATTTAGGTAAACATTTTGTTGGTGGTCTTCTGAAACACGCCAATGCCGCTTCTGTATTCACAACCCCGACAATTAACGGCTACAAAAGATTTAGACCTTACTCTCTAGCTCCCGATCGCGCCGGATGGGGATTGGAAAATCGAGGAGCAATGATTAGATTACAAGGCGGTTATGATGACCCCACCACCCACATTGAAAACCGAGTTGGAGAACCAGCAGCCAATCCTTATTTGTATATGGCATCGCAATTGATTTCTGGGTTAGATGGTGTAGATTGTAAACTTGACCCTGGCTCCCCAACAGATGAACCTTACGCTACAGAAAGTCCAGCCTTACCCAAAAGTTTGCCAGAGGCGATTTCATATTTGAGCCAAAGCGAACTTTTTGCTCAAAAAATGGGGCAGCAGTTCATCAACTTCATCATAAAGATGAAACAGAATGAAATCAATCGCTTTTTGCAGTCCGTCGGCGATCGGCTACCAGAAGACTATTTAAAGCAGGTGACTAACTGGGAGCAAAGAGAATATTTTGAATTATTTTGAAGTGAATAATTCCTATAAATGTAAATGTCGCGCTTTTAAGGATGATTATTAAGATATTTAAGTGAATCTTTTGATAATTACCTGCCCCACCATCCCCAGTCCCCAGTCCTCTTGCTATACTGTTTCACAATTGCGCCCTGTCCATACTTGCTGTAAGAAAAATTATTATATTTTTAACTTTATACAAGCATAATTACACAAAAGTAAATATTTATTAAGAAATAAATTAATACTTATTTTGGTAAGTCAAACTTCGCCAATTTCCGAGGTTGAGTTGATGTATAAACTCTTTTTTGGCAAAGGTATTAGTATGTATTATGTCATATAATACAGGAGATATTTAAGTTCATATCATGTCCGCTTGATTGCTTATTAAACCCGAAGAACCCCACCCCGCCAAAGCTGTGCTTTGTCTCCCCTCCCCGCAGGCGGAGAGGGGGGTGGGGGTGGGGGTGGGGTTATTTTATTATGGGTAATTTGGCGGACATGATATCAGTATGTTATAGGAGAAAGATTGTGTCTGAAAACAAACCAGAAAAGTTGAATTCACAAGCAGTACCATTCTTCGCTCGATTCTTGGAAGGGCAAAGCCTTGAAGACCTTTCTGATGAAGACTCAAAAGCGATTATCGGTGGTAAATGTAATAATGCCACAAACAAGAATAAGGATGAACTTGTAACAACTCTGAAGTTTCCATCCGATCAAGAAGATGGCGCAGTAACTAAAAAGTACCCCTCTGATAGTGATGAGTTCGCTGTTACTCAGAAGTTTCCTTCAGATGGTGATGACAGTTCGCCGTCTTCACCTTCATAGCTGCATACTTTTGATCACACCAGAGATGCGGTTTTAAAACTATTGTCAGTATAAAAATACAGTTAGTGCCAACTTCATCTAGGAGTTGGCTTTCCATTAAAATTAAGTTCACTTGTTTAAAATTTTGCTTTCTTAAGAGTTGACAATAGTGAAAATGCAAGATCTAATAAAAATATTTTATGCACCTTGATCGTGATGTAGTTTTATTAATCACCCATAGTGGTGATTACTTTACAATAGATAGAGTTGCAGAAGCAGTATCAAAACTAGGCGCACAGCCATTTCGTCTTGATACTGATAAGTTTCCGATCGCACTGCAACTCCAGGCTAATTTAAGTAACTCTGGTAGCAATCATACACTGCAATATAGCGATCGCTCCCTCAACACCGAGCAAGTGCAAGCAGTATGGATGCGGCGTATTTGGCAACCCGATCTCGGTAAAGAATTGGCTCCACAATTTCAAGCAGCCTGTTCTAGTGAATCACTCGCAGTCTTAGATGGCTTTTGGGACAGCCTCAGAGATGCTAAGTGGGTAGATGATTTACGTCAGATAAGTGCAGCTGAAAACAAGTTACGCCAACTGCGGGTTGCATCAGAAGTAGGTCTTGTTATACCTCGGACTCTTGTCACCAACAATCCTCAAGAAGCACGAGAATTTTTCCATCAAGTTAAGGGAAAAATGATTGTCAAGCTGCTCAGACCTCTTTCTTCTGGGATGCAAGCCTCCTCTTTTTTCATGTATACCAGCCTCGTTAAAGAAGAAGACTTACTTGATGCTGAAACACTCCGCTATTGTCCAGTTATGTTTCAAGAACAAATCCCTAAACAGCAAGAACTACGAGCAGTGTATGTGAATGGCAATCTCTTTGTCGGGGCGCTAGATGCGTCTGAGTATGCAGCATCTACCCAAGATTGGCGACGTGAGACCAAAAAGATTCTTACCTGGCAACCAGAACAATTACCTGATAAACTAATCCGTTGTTTGGATGCCTTTATGGCTAAGTTTGGACTGATTTTTGGAGCATTTGATTTGATTAAAACGCCATCAGGAGAATATGTTTTTTTAGAAATTAATCCTACAGGAGAGTGGGGGATGCTGGAGAGAGATTTGGACTATCCAATTGCTCTAGCGATCGCATCTGCACTACTTTCAACAAACCCGAAGTAAAATGCTCTTACTTAAAAATTCCCAAACAACTGATAACCCCTATATTTATTTATATGTAGCGTACTTCATTCTCCATATTTGTAAATGACTGCTTTAATCATTACTCACAGCCAAGATAACGAAAGTATTCCTCTAGTTATTCAGGCAATTGAAGCCCAAGGAAAGAAAGCATTTCGTTTTGACACAGACCGATTTCCCACAGAAATGCAGTTAGATATTTACTATGGTCGTACTAAGCGAGTGATTCTGAGTGTCGATGACCAGATATTAGATTTAAATGAAGTGTCAGCAGTTTGGTATCGGCGTATTGCAATTGGGTCAAAAATTCCCAACTCGATGGACAAACAACTTAGAGAAGCTTCACTCAAAGAATCTCGCGTCAGCATTGAGGGAATGATTGCTAGTATTAGTGGGTTTCATCTTGATCCTCTGCCAAATATTCGCCGAGCCGAAAATAAGCAATTGCAATTACAAATAGCAAGAGATATCGGTTTAGATACGCCTCGCACTCTGACTACAAATAATCCCATAGCAGTAAAGCAATTTGCCCAAGAGTGTCAGCAGGGAATGATTACAAAAATGCTGTCTTCCTTCGCTATTTATGATGAACAAGGGCGAGAAAAAGTTGTGTTTACAAATCCAATTTCCTCAGAGGATCTAGACAACCTTGATGGTTTACGTTTCTGCCCAATGACATTTCAAGAAAAGATTCCCAAGGCATTGGAATTGCGGACAATTGTTGTAGGGAAACGTGTGCTAACAGCTGCGGTTGATTCTCAAGCTTTGGATAAGGCACGTTACGACTGGCGCAAACAGGGAATTGCCTTACTCGACGCTTGGGAATCATACACTTTACCCGAAGATGTCGAAGAGAAATTGCTCAAACTCATGGCAGAATTTGGTTTAAATTATGGGGCGCTTGATATTATTTTGACTCCTGATGGTCGTCATGTATTCCTGGAAGTTAACCCAGTTGGCGAGTTCTTCTGGCTGGAACGCTGTCCTGGTTTACCGATTTCCCAGGCGATCGCTGAGGTTTTAACTAATTCACCTAATTGATTACAATTTCTCTTTATAGGATGTCTGAAAAGTTCTTTTATATACATCTAATCCTTGGAGATCCCCCTAAGTCCCCCTTAAAAAGGGGGACTTTAAGGCTTTTATTCCCCCCTTAAAAAAGCTTGTCATTACCAACATCTTTTAAAGTGAGGTAGGGATGTAATAGAGTCAGAGTATGAAGTTGAAAAATTTCACAGACCTCAATGCTTGGGCAGTTGAGCAATGGGGAGATGCCGAATTAGGGGATACTCGTCGTACGCAAAGAGCGATCGCTATCGGTGTAGCCATAGCTGCCAACCCGCAAGGGAGTTTACCAGATATGATGCAAGGCTGGAATGAAATTCGTGCTGCGTACCGATTATTTGCGGAAGACGATGTAACTCATAAGGCATTAATTCAACCTCACATCACGGAGACGAAACAAAGCGCAACTGAAATAAAATCCAATGTTGTTTTATTCATCCAAGACACAACAGAACTAGATTATACTCATCATCGGCAAGTTAAGGGATTAGGGCATATTGGAGATGGCAAAGGTAGAGGAATGATGCTACACACGTGTTTAGCAGTAGTACCGTTACCTTTGAATCCACAAATTTTGGGATTGGCAGGACAAATACCTTGGCTGCGTAGTCAAAAAAAGGACAATGACAACACGTTGGTGGAAGCGCTACCAGAACTATTGAGAACAGATGGTGAAGGGGAAATTTGGGCAGAGATGGTGGAATCCATCGGCACTGCACCAACACCACAAACTGGGTCAATTTGGGTAAGTGTCGGAGACAGGGGGAGTGATATTTTTTCTTACCTTCGACGAGCCAAAGCTTTGTACTGGCACTGCTTAGTACGAGTCACTCAAAACCGAGTGATTACTAAACCTGATGCCACCAAAGGGTATCTCAAGGCATTTGCTCGTTCTTTACAACCAATGGCGGAGAAAACTGTTGTTTTGCGTGGGCGCAACGGAGAACCCAAACGTCAAGTTAACTTACAAGTAGCTTGGTCTCAATTGACAATTCAACCCCCAGCAATTGGCTGTGAAAGAAAACAACAGCCAATAGATGGTTGGTGTATTCGTTGTTGGGAACCAGAAGGAGATTTAGAATGGATTCTATTTACCACTGTTGCTGTAAATGCTCGTGAGGATGCCCTCATGCAACTAGATTGGTATGCTACACGTTGGTTAATTGAAGAGTATCATAAGTGTCTCAAAACTGGTTGTGCTGTAGAAAAACGTCAATTGGAGTCAGCTTCATCACTGGTAAGGTTACTTGGCTTTTTTGCTATAGTTTCAGTCAGATTATTACAGTTACGCCAACTTAGTCGCAGCAATTCCCAACTGAAGGCACACGAGTACATACCTACAATTATGTTAAAAGTCTTAGTTGCTCGTCTTGGGTTGACAAATTGTGAGTTGACTTTGGGTGAATTCTTTTTAGCGATCGCTCGTTTGGGTGGTTTTCTTGGCCGCAAATCCGATGATCTACCTGGTTGGCAGACCTTATGGCGAGGCTGGTTGCGATTACAGGATATGTGTTGGGCTGCTGATTTTATCACCCAGTCAGTTTAAAAGATGTTGGTAATGACAAGCCTTAAAAAAGGGGGGTTAGGGGGGATCGATAAATATTTGATACTTCTCAGACATCCTCTTTAGCTGGCGTTGCAATACCGCGTTTAACTAAACCCGCTTCTAGTTCCTGAATGAATTTTAAGTCTTCCTCCAATAAAGGCTGGCTTTCGCCAGAAGAAAGATTTTTTTCCAGAAAAGCAAATGCTTGCCGGAATTGACGCGGATTTGCTTTAATTAGCGAGTCAAAGTGACAGGGAATAATCTGCTGAAAATCCCAACTTGCAACTGTATCAGCCCATTTGAGGACTTGGCTTGGTGCTTGAGGAAAAATGAGGATTTGCAAAATCGGTGCGACAAATGGTCGTCCCTGACCTCGTAGAGCGTCGAATGCTTGCTTCCAGGTTGCTTGCCAGCGAAAAGGAAATAAACCAAAGTAGGTTTTTAGCGATCGCTGTGGTGCTTTGAGAGCATCACGAAACATCTGTCCGATTGAAGTAACTTCTAAGGCACTTGGACGGAAGTAAAGTGCAAACAGTGAAATGCGTTGCCATCCTTTGCGACGGTTTTCTTCATTGTCCTCGATTATCTCCCAGGCATTATCCCTGGCATGAAACAGTAAGGGATAAGGATCTAATTGGAGGATTTCTGGTGGGTCAACTGGAACACAAAGGATAGAATCAGTTACAAGCAGAGTGCGCGATCGCTTGTGAAACACTGCAACTTCTGCAAAAGATCCTCGTCCCAAGTCGATGTCCAATATTGCATAGTCAAACTCCAGAGCAAAGGGAGCAAGGCTTGAGTCCTCTGGGAGTTCTTGAGTTCGTTTTTGGGGAAAGCCTAGCCAACTAAGCGGCAGATTGAACGGAAAACTCCACTGGTGCGGGGCAACAAACACTTGTGCTTGAGGAAAGCGACGAGCAAAGGGGCCAACGAAGACTTTATGCTCCAGACCAGAACTGGTTGGCAGTAAGATGTACTTAACTTCACCGTGCTTTGCTACCAACTCATTAACCAAGCGGACACACTCAGTTGTGGGAGCAACGGGTGCATAGACCAGAAGTCCTCCAGCAGAGAGCTTGACGATAGTCATGCGAATCGGCACGATGGTGTAGAGAATGCCGTGAAGCTGATCGAATGTCCAGATAGTATCCTTAACTATTTCCTGACGAAGTGTCCGCCGTCTGCCGTAGGGGTAAAGTGGGACAGCAGCCCAGAATGGCCATGACCAATCCTTGGGGTTGTTCAAAGGAGACATACCTCGATCTTGTAGTTCAACCCTCGACTGAGATCCAAGTGAATTCATCGTCGTTCCATTGTCCTGGCGTGGGCCAGTTATGAGAGTGCTGTAGTGGCTACAAGATTGGTATAGCACGCTTGTCAGGCGAGGGCAACTGGCTAGAATCCCCACACAACACTTGTCGGTAAAAGATTCTTTTTACCGACAAGTCTCTCATAAATAGTCCCCCAAGATCAGGGTTGGGGAAAGTCTAGCTCAGAAAATTCAAATCTATTCAAAGCTACTGCAAATCTACTGCAATCTACTGCAAATCTACTGCAAACTTTGTCTCAAGCCCCATCTTAATTTAGGTTGTTTTCTATTATGTGATGATTGATTAAACCCATGTGGGGTAAAACAAATGACCGTTTTTTGCTGAAAAAGAAAATTATTATATCACAATGTAATAGATTTTTTTAAAATCGTTTTTTTTCTGCTAGATTATTATTATCGCAATGATTCAATTATTAAAAACTAACCCCTGTTTAAAAAACAGGGGCGAAAAATTTGCTTATCACTTCTAGCTGTTGAGCCCAGCTAGAGGCGCATAAGTTAGTTTTTTAGTTTTTGAATTGACAGGCAAACTAAACCCAATAAGGAGAATTATGCAAAAACCCCTTAATAACGCCTTGAGTAAAGGCGTTATTTTACCAATCATAACTACTATTTTAGTATCTGGTGCGCTAGGTTTGGCGATTATTGACCAGAAAATTCGCCCTGCCTACTTTGACCTTGTTAAAACCGTGGTCATTTGTTACTTTCGGATGCCAGGGAAATCTGACAAGGAAGGGAACTAGGTAGTCGTAAAAACCTGAGAATAGGCGGGCATCCTGCCTGCCTACTCACTTTTAACTTGTTGAGAGTGCGATCGCGGGAAACTGGTTGAGCTTTTGTAAGTAGATTAGACTTTGCAACTAAGTTACTAGATGTAGCAGTAAATTCCGACTTCTACTTTTCTTGTAAAGAGTCACTCTTTGTAAAAAGGTAAAAATTCACTCTTTTTTCGATTGTGGTGTAATAATATTAGTACAGAACGTAAATTTTGTAAATTTTTAGCAAATTGTACAAAATTTACATTTTGACTGTCATTTATTAATTTTGTAAGGTACTATGACTCGTATAAGTGCAACAGAAGCTCGTGCAAATTTTCAAGAGCTTATTAGTCGTGCTGAGTATAAGCGTGAGCGTATTGTGATTGAGCGTCATGGTAAAGCTGCTGTAGCGATTATCAGTCTTGATGATTTGAAATTGCTTGAAGCTATAGAAGACGCTATTGATTCAGAGGCGCTTCGCCGTGCAGTTAGTGAAAATGATGGTTTTACTACGTTAGACGCAATTAGTGCGAAGCGTGGAGATGAGCGAGCGCTATAGTTTGAGGATTGCTAAGACTGCTGAAAAGGATTTGAATGATTTACAAGCTAAACAATATAAGCAAGTTGTAGCTAAAATTCTTTCGCTTCAAGGTAATTCTCAACCCCAGGACTGTAAGGCATTGAAGGGTTATGAAGGTGGCTATCGTGTTGATCAAGGTGAGTACAGGATTCTTTACACTATTGACCACGAGAACCAGATGATTGATGTTTTTCGTGTTGGCAAGAGGAATGATGGTGAAGTCTACAAAAATTTGTAGTTTTTCCGGCTTCACTTCTTTTTGCATTGAGTAGCGTTGCAGTAACTTTCAACTTCAAACTTCCACCAACTAGCTGGTGAAGTTGGTGGAAGTTTGAAGTCAGGAGTTAGAAGTCAGGGGTCAATTGCGATCGCTGATGACCGTTGCAGTTTTCGTTGCACCTAAACTGCGATCGCCAATGAGCCGACGGTGAGTAACTTGTTAAGATGATGTTGATTCATTTTGAGTCAAAGCAAAACATCACTGATCGCTACTTAGAAGCATGAAGCATCTGTCAGACTACAACTTCTTTGATCCAGAAGTGCTTGTGTGCCCTTATGAATTCTACAAGCTGGCACAGGAGCAAGCACCAATAATGGAGCTACCAAGTCCCTCAACAGAAGCAAAACTCTTTCTTGTTACTCGCTATGAATTAGTGATCGAAATTCTTAAGGATACAAGAGTATTCTCTAGCAATTTCTCGACTTTACTAGCTGGCAAAGAACAACACGATCAAGAGTTGCAGAAAATTTCGGCTCTTGGCTGGCCCCAGATGAACACCCTACTGACGGCAGATCCACCAGAACACGAGCGATTTCGCTCCCTGGTGAATAAGGCATTCACTTCATCGCGTATCAACAAAATGCGTGACTTGATTGAGCAGATTGTTGATGAACTCATTGACAGCTTTATTGATCGCGGCAAGTGTGAATTCGTCAGTGAGTTTGCCGTACCTTTACCGCTCAAAGTTATTGCTCAACAGTTAGGTGTGCCGCAAGCAGATTTGCCGAAGTTCAAGCAATGGTCTGATGCTTTTATTGCCCGTTTAGGTAACTTACTTTCTAGAGAGCAGGAGATCGAGTGTGCTAAAGATGTTGTCGCTTTCCAGCATTATTTTCATGATGTCATAGAGTCACGCCAAAAACAGCCTCAAGATGATTTTATTACTGACTTGGTACAAGCAAAAGTGGATGGAGAGCGATCGCTCGACACTGCTGAACTGCTGAGTATCATTCAGCAAATATTAGTGGCAGGCAATGAGACTGTCACCAGTGCGATCGCAGGTGGGATGTTGTTGCTGACAAACAACAAAGAGCAGATGAAGTTGGTACAAACAGATATTTCCCTGTTAGAGAACTTTGTTGAAGAAGTTTTACGAATGCAAAGTCCGACAGCAGGAATGTGGCGAGTTGTGACGGAAGATACAAAGCTCCAAGATGTCGATCTCAAAGCTGGGTCTTTAGTGATGCTCCGCTTCGATGCTGCTAACCGCGACTCGCTAAAATTTATTGAGGGTGAGCGTTTCGATGTGCGCCGCCAGAATGCCAGCAACCACCTATCTTTTGGTCATGGGATTCATTTTTGTTTGGGCGCTATGCTTGCTCGTAAGGAAATGCAGATCGCATATCAGCGTTTGCTGCTACGGTTGAAGGACATTCGCTTGGCACAAGAAGGATACCAATATTTACCGAACGTACTCATGCGGACACTGAAGCACCTCTATATTGAGTTCGACAAGGCATGATGAACCACCAGTTCGGTAATAAATACTACTAGAATTTCGATAGGAGGTAAAAACAATGCTACGAACCATTGAAGGAATTTATAAAAACGGCAAAATCGAACTAGCTGAAAAACCACAAGGTATTACTGAAAGCAAAGTCTTTGTTACTTTCTTAGAAACAAAACCCATGACTTGGCCAGAAACTATTATGCAACATCAAGGTGTAGTAGAAAGTATTATTTTTGAGTCCTACCGAGACGAACTGCTACCACCTAACGAAATCGAGTTTTAATGATGGGTTATTTACTCGATACCTGCGTAATTAGTGATTTTGTCAAGGGAGAAAAAAATACTCTCAAGCTATTAAAGTCTACTACTCCCACAGATATTTTTATTTCCTCCTTAACAGGAATGGAGATTAAGTATGGATTAGCAATCAATCCTCAACGTGCCTTAAAAATTCAATCATTGATTGAAGCATTGTTAGGTTCGATTACAATTTTACCTTTTGGTGTGGAAGAAGCAGAACTTGCTGCCCAAATTAGAAGTATTTTGAAGACAGCAGGTAATCCTATCGGTTCTTATGATGTATTGATCGCAGCAACAGCACTAACTCACAATCATATTGTTGTAACATCTAATATTCGAGAATTTCAAAGAGTAAACGGCTTGCAAATACAGAATTGGCGTTCTTCTTAAATTACATATCAATGTATTGGAAATGGGGCTTTAGGCTATTAATTGGATTTTTGGGGCTGTGGCTACTTCTGGATCTGGGTTCCCGCCTGGGAGCAGAGATTTTTTGGTTTCGGGAAGTCGGCTATCTGCAAGTATTTTTGTTGAGGCTGCTGACTCGTGGTATTTTGTGGGTAGTTGTGGCTGGAATAACTGCTGCCTATCTACTGCTAAACTTGGCTTTAGCACAACGGCTAAAATATTCCCAGTCTCTAAAGATTGAGCAAGCAGAACTCAACAGTGAATTAACAAATTTTCTCAGTCCTAATTATCCAAGACGCAACGAAACCCAGATACTTGCGCCACAACGCTTTCAAGCATTAAAATTACGCTGGTTATTACCCTTAGCTCTGATACTCAGCTTGGTGATTGGGTTAATGCTGGCTCACTATGGTCAAATTGCTCTTTCTTACTGGCATACTCCAGTCAATCAGGCTATTCTACCCGTTCCCGCCCTATTTCGACCGGAGACAATCTGGCAGCTTTTGAAGCAGGTTGTCTCTCAAGTCTGGTATCTCGGTTTAATTGGGGGAGTAGCGATCGCCATCTTAATCTATCCGCAATTTTTACTGACTGCGATCGCAATTCTCTTCAGTCCCATTTTTGCCTTCATCTTATTCCACCACTGGCCCAAGGTGCTGCAATATTTCCACCCCACCCTTTTCAACAGCACTGAGCCTTTATTTGGTCGAGATATCAGCTTTTACGTATTTTCCTTACCCTTTTGGGAACTGCTAGAACTCTGGCTGATGGGGTTATGTTTGTATGGCTTTGTCGCCGTTTCTCTCACTTATCTGTTGTCGGGGGATAGTTTGAGTCAGGGAATTTTCCCCGGTTTTTCGCCCCAGCAACAGCGTCATTTATTCGGTATGGGTGGCTTGTTGATGCTGGTAGTGGCTCTGAGTTATGGGCTGAGTCGCTATGAACTCGTGTATTCTAGCCGGGGAGTGAGTTATGGTGCTAGCTATACCGATGTGACAACCCAGTTGCCAGCTTATACCGTCTTGTGCATTGTGGCAGTAGCGATCGCCTTTTACCTCCTTTGGCGAACCTTTTTCTGGAAACCAAAATCTCGATATCGTCGCTTTGTCTTTTACGGGTTAGGGGTTTATTTAGTATTAGTTGTAGCTGCTGATGTTGTTTTACCGACTGTGGTGCAATATTTAATTGTTCAACCTAATGAGTTGCAACGGGAGCAACCTTACATTCAGCGGACTATCGCCTTGACACGCCAAGCATTCGATCTAGAAGCGATCGATTCTAGAAGCTTCAACCCGCAAGGAACACTGACTGAAGCTGACATTCAAAAGAATGACTTGACAATTCGCAATATTCGCCTATGGGATGAACGACCACTCTTAGAAACTAACCGTCAACTGCAACAAATTCGGCCTTACTATCGGTTCCCCGATGCCGATATTGACCGATATACTCTCAAAACAGATGTAACTTCACGCCGACCATCTGCCCCTCAAAACCCACCAGAACCTCAGCAGGAACCAGTTGAATCAACAGAACGGCGACAGGTATTGATTGCTGCACGGGAATTAGACTATACTGGCGTACCACAGGAAGCTCAAACATGGGTTAACCGCCATTTAATTTATACCCACGGTTTTGGGTTTACTGTTAGCCCAGTTAATACAGTTGGAGCGGGTGGATTACCAGAATATTTTGTCAAAGATATTAGCGGTGATAGTAGCGCTCTGACAACTTCTAGTGAAGCCATTCGTGAAAGTATTCCCATTGGGCAACCCCGAATTTATTACGGTGAAATTGCCAATACTTATGTAATGACTGGCACAAGAGTTAGAGAGCTAGACTATCCTAGCGGTAGTGACAACGTTTACAACTCTTACGATGGTCTGGGTGGTGTTGAAATCGGTTCAGCATGGAGACGCTGGCTATTTGCGATGTATTTGAAAGATTGGCAGATGGTGCTGACGCGAGACTTTTTGCCAGAGACAAGGGTGCTATTGCGGCGAAATGTCAAGGAAAGAATTCAAGCGATCGCGCCTTTTCTAAAATTTGACAGCGACCCCTATTTAGTTGCTGCTGCTGCTAATCAAGATTTCCCCAGTAATCCCAGTTATCTTTATTGGATTGTTGATGCTTACACAACGAGCGATCGCTATCCCTACTCAGACACCGGTAGCGATGGTATCAACTACATTCGTAACTCGATCAAGGTAGTGATTGATGCTTACAACGGCAGCGTTAATTTTTATATTGCCGATCAAAGCGACCCGATTATTGCCACTTGGTCAGCGATATTTCCCAATATGTTCAAACCGCTCAATACAATGCCAGTCAATCTCCGCAGTCATACCCGATATCCGGTGGACTTTTTCAAAATTCAATCTGAGCGGTTGATGACCTACCACATGACCGACCCCCAAGTATTTTACAACCGGGAAGACCAGTGGCAGATTCCTAATGAAATCTATGGCAGTGAACCCCGTCCGGTAGAGCCATATTATTTGATTACTAGTTTACCCACCGTAGACTTTGTTGGCGCAGCCTCTCGTAGAGAAGAATTTCTGCTGTTTTTACCCTATACTCCCAGACAGCGGACTAATTTAATCGCTTGGTTAGCGGCGCGATCAGATGGCAAAAACTACGGGAAGCTGCTGCTATATGTCTTTCCTAAAGAACGCCTGATTTACGGAACAGAGCAAATCGAGGCGCGGATTAACCAAGATCCAGTAATTTCTCAGCAAATTTCCTTGTGGAATCGCCAGGGTTCGAGAGCGATTCAAGGCAATCTACTAGTAATTCCCATTCAGCAATCGCTGCTGTATGTCGAGCCAATCTATCTAGAAGCCACACAGAATAGTCTGCCAACCTTGGTACGGGTAGTAGTTGCTTACGAAAACCGGATTGTCATGGCGCAAACCTTAGAACAAGCATTGCAGGGAATCTTTAAACCAGAAGTTACACCAGCGCGAGCGATTATCCGTCCCTTTGAAGAAGCAGCCCCGCCAGGTTAAGCGATTTTAAAACTAAAAAGTTACATAAGCATCAACATAAAAGGAGTTAAAAAAAGCGCATTTTTTTAACTCTATTTTCCCTATTTTATTTCAGTTTTTTCATCTGAAAATTTTCCTTTAAAAATTGCAGTGACTTTTTTACATACCCTCAAACTCCTTTTCCCAAGCTGCACATAAGATTCAAATTACCGTGTAAGAACCTTATAATCAAGGGGGTAATAGAAAATATCCTACTTTTCCTACTTTTCCTAACTTTTATCTATAATCTTTTCCTATACATGGGCAATTTCCAATCAGCTATGAAGATGAATATTAAAACTAACTTATGAAGTATTTATTATGGGATATTGATAATACACTAAAAAAATATTCACCACTGATGAGCTAGAAAATTTATTATGTCTTTTTTAAATCGGAAAAGTCGATTTTTAAGTAAGTTTAATCGCCGAGATTTAAGGACTAGCCATTTAAGTTGGCTAATTATATCTAGCATCTTTTTATTTTTAGGAACTACTGGTGGTGTAGTTCAAGTTAAAACAGCACAGAAGTCAGGGTTCACACTACAACTTTTACATACTTCCGACCAAGAAGCAGGTGTACCCGCGCTGAAGGATGCACCGAACTTTTCGGCGGTGTTGAATGCACTGAAAAATCACGATGTTAATGGTGATGGTAAACCTGATTATCCTAATACCTTAATCCTTTCATCTGGAGATGCTTATATTCCCAGTCCCTTCTTATTTGCCAGTGACGCAGCTTTTGGTGGTCAGGGACGAGGAGATATTTTAATTCTAAATGCTCTTGGGTTTGGTGCGATCGCCTTTGGTAATCACGAATTTGACTTAAATACGGGTGTTGTTGCCGACTTACTGCGTGCTAAAGAAGATTACCCAGGTACAAAATTTCCCTATCTCAGCGCGAATCTGGACTTCAGCACTGATAAAGACCTGGCAAAATTAGTTACTGTTGATGGACTAGAAGCAAGTAAAATTCCGAATAAAATTGCCCGTAGCACCATCATTACCGTCAATGGTGAAAAAATTGCTGTGGTTGGGGCGACAACTCCCACACTGCGGACTATTTCTTCTCCTGGTGGTGTGACTGTGTTGCCTAAAGAATTTAATAGCCGTGATACCGCAGATATCGCTGCTTTAGCTGCTGAAATTCAAACTTCTGTTGATACGCTGCTGACAAAAAACCCAGAGATTAATAAAGTCATTCTATTGGCACACATGCAGCAAATTGCCATTGAGCAAAAGCTAGCACAATTACTTAAGGGAGTAGATATTATTGTTGCTGGTGGTTCCAATACCTTACTAGCCGACAAAACAGACCGTCTGCGCGTGGGTGATAAATCTGCTGGAACTTATCCAATCATCAAAAAAGCCGCAGATGGTAATCCGATAGCTGTAGTTAATACCGATGGAAACTATCGCTATGTTGGTCGGCTAGTAGTTAACTTTGATGCCAAGGGAGTAATAATTCCTAAAAGTATTGACCCCAAAATCAGCGGTGCTTATGCGACTGATTCCCAAGGTGTAGCAGCTGTAGGTGGGAAACCTGATGCCAAAATTGTTGCCATTACAGAAGCGCTCAAAAAAGTGATTATTGCCCAAGATGGTCAGATTTTTGGGAAAACCAACGTTTTCCTTAACGGCTGGCGGGGTGATGTCCGCACCCAAGAAACCAATTTCGGTAATTTGACAGCCGAAGCTAATTTAGCGATCGCTAAACGATACGATCCTAAAACTGTTATTTCCATTAAAAATGGTGGTGGTATCCGTGACAATATTGGTATCTATACCTTTCCCCCAGGTTCGACTCGCTCACAGGATGTTATCAAACTGCCACCCCAAGCAAATCCTGTAGCAGGTAAGAAAGAAAAAGAAATTTCTCAACTTGATATCGCCAACGCTTTACGGTTTAACAATAGCTTGACTTTGGTGACTTTGAATGCCAAAGAACTAATAGCAGTAATTGAACATAGTGTAGCAGCCATAGCGCCGGGTGCTACTCCTGGTAGTTTTCCCCAAGTAGCGGGATTAGCCTTTAGCTTTGACCCAGATTTGCCAGCAGGTAAGCGTGTTAAATCCCTGGCTATCAAAGATGGAAAAGGCAAAATTATTGATGTAGTGGTGAAAAATGCAGAGTTAGTGGGTGACTCTAATCGCATTTTCCGCACTGTCACCTTAAACTTCCTCGCAAATGGTGGTGATGGTTATCCTTTTCCCAAAAGAGAACGGGTTGATTTGACATCAAAAGATGCTAAACGTACAGGTTTAGCTACCTTTGCTGCTGATGGTTCTGAACAAGATGCATTAGCAGAATATCTGGCTGCTAAATTTAAACAGATTCCATTTGCTCAGGAGGATGTACCAGCTACCGAAGATACTCGCATTCAAAATCTGAAGCTGCATGAAGAAGAGGGTAAAGGGGAAGGGTTAAAGGGGAAGGGGTAAAGAGGAAGGGGTAAAGGGGAAGGGGTAAAGGAATGGAATTTTTCCTTTCCCTTTAACCTTTCCCCTTTCCCCTTTCCCCCTGCATTTATACCCGTAGGGAAAAGTTTTTAATTATTTCCCTTTCCCCCTCTCAATAAAGATGTGGTATTTTGAATCAATGGTCAGAATTCCAGTAATTGATCTCACTAATTTTACTAAGGGCAACGCCATAACTCGGCAAGCTGTCATCAAACAAATCTATGAAGCTTGTCACGAAATTGGCTTCATGTATTTGCAAAATTCGGGAATATCAAAAAACCTAATCGAGGAAGTATTCACTCACAGCAAATCTTTTTTCAATTTACCTTTGGAAGTTAAGCAAAAGCAAGCTTGGAGTGATGAATTTAGTAATATGGGTTACGTTGGGATTGAGAGAGAACGTCTTGACCCCAATAAACCAGGCGACTTAAAAGAGGCGTTTAATGTAAATAAACAAGCAGTAAGGATAGATGCTTCTCTTGTTACCTTTTATGATAATTGTACAGAACTTGCTAACACGATATTACAAGCTTATGCGTTGGCGTTGGAATTGCCAGAAGATTTTTTTACTATAAGACATAATCAACAAAATCATACCTTGCGCTTACTCCACTATCCACCATTGCAGACACCACCGAAACCCGGACAAGTGCGTGCTGGTGAGCATTCCGATTATGGCAGTATTACCTTACTTTTCCAAGATGACATTGGCGGGTTAGAAGTACAGACAGTCTCTAGAGAGTGGATTGTCGCGCCTGCAATTCCTGATACTGTAATAGTCAATACTGGCGATTTAATGCAGCGGTGGACAAATCATCGATTTTGCTCAACTAAGCATCGAGTGATGATTCCCACTGATAAAAGAGTGAATCAATCGCGGTATTCTATGGCTTTTTTCTGTCATCCTAATGATGATACAGAAATTGCTTGTTTGGAGAGTTGCCAGAAAGAACAATTGCCTATCTATCCCCCTATCCTGGCGGGAGAATATCTTTTACAACGTTTACAAGCAACTTATGGTAATTCATAATTAACGCTCTTCCATCAGTCTTGGGAAAAGTACTCGCTGCAAGGCTTACGAGACTTCGGTTTTCAGGTTTTAGCTAGATTTTTGAATTTCTATTAAAAAATAAAGCCTCAAACCTTGATTGGGTGATAGTTTTAGTTTTCTGCTTCGATTATTGTTTGATGAGAGTGATGGAAGAGCGTTAAGAAAGTAGACCTCTTGCATAAATCGAATAGACTCCCCTTTACAAAGCTACGGTGTACACACAAGTCAAATTACCCCCCTTAATTCCCCCGATGTATTGGGGGGAAAAAGAAATCTAGTTCCCTCCCCTTTATAAGGGGAGGGTTAGGATGGGGTAATTCAAGGACTGGTAGTGATTCCATAACTTGTGTGTACACCGTAGCCAATACATCGGAGAGGGTTAGGGTGGGGTAAAAAATATTTGATACATCAATTATGACTTTTCAAACATCCTGTTAGGACAAGTTAAAATGAGCCGCTAGGAACAGATAAGTTTGGTTTAACGCGTTTAACAAAGTCTAGCGGCATTACTCCCAACCATTTCTCTCGAATTATACCTTCCTCTAACAATACAGCAGTTGGAAAAGCATTGGTTAAACGTGCCACTACAGTAGGACTCATTGCCACTACCGGAAAGTTAATATTATTAGATTGAACAAATGCTTGAACTTGTTCTAATGTTTGGGGAACTCCTGCCACGACATCAGGTAAATCAGTTCTTTGGTGAACCACTTTTAGCACTTTCAACCAGTTCTTGCACGTTGGACAACCAGGCATTAAAAACACAACCAGTTTTTCTCCAGTTGTTAAGCTTTCGGGATATTCCTTTAGCCATTGGGGTTGCCAACGACGATTAACCTGAAGCGGCTCTAAGTTTAGGATAGGTTTTTTTTGCTTCCAGAAATATATATATGAAACAGCAGTTAATAGACAACTTGTTGTTAAAGAAATCAACAATGCTGTTACTTGTTGTGAAACAGTTAAAATATCGGCAACCGGATAAAACCAAGCCAAACCCATCAAAGTAATGTAGAGGGCATTGAGGAGTAAACTTTGTTTGGGACTGATGTCAATTAAACCGTTATAGCAACCACAATCATCTGTGCGTTTGGTCGAAGTACTCCAATAAGTTAAACTCGATAGGAGCAATAGCAAAACAATTGTACCGAGAAATAGCCACTGGGGAAACAGCCGCAAAATCAAAGCTACTCCCAGGATGCACTCTAGAATTGTAAAAGCGATCGCTGCACCTATATTCACTTTTGGCGGTAATAACTGCAATTGACTGATGTGAATCAGAAATCTTGTAGGTGCGAGTGCTTTGACAACACCAGTCACCAGAAATACACTGCCAACTACTAGAGAACTTATAACAGAAAGTGAATACATAATGCTAGCGATCGCTATTTAATCGTAATAGTCAATAGAGCGCAAATCATTACGCATCTACACAAGTATTCCCGAAAGCTGGGTTAAGTAGAGCAATTATATTGATACTCTTACCATAAACTGGTATGTACATTTTTCAAGCGGATTATTCACATACTATTAATTTAGTGCAACCCATCAAGCTCTTCGCAGCCAAACATGCAAGGGTGTCCTGTACACATTTGGCAGATATAGATCCGTCTACTTCGACCTTAAAACCTCCCACTACTGCCATTAATTCTGCATCGCTCAATTCTTCAAACAATTCTAAATCCTGTTGAATGAGTGTAGGCGTTTGTTTTGTTGCTTGTTTCTTTGTTGAAAATATTTTTAACATGATGATTTGACTCTTTTTGGTTGTTTTTAAACTGTCTAATTGAATGTGTTATGGCTCTCTTGTATGAAGTATCAAAAAATTGAATACATAATGCTGGCGATCGCTATTTCATCGTAATAGCCAATAGAGTGCAAATGGTTACTTTATTTACAAGTATTGCCGAAAGCTGGGTTAAGTAGAGCAATTACATTGACACTATCAACACAAACGTTAACGGGTACATGAACGGGTACTTGAACAAGGTTTCCCGAAAGAACTCCAGGACTACCAACAGCAGCACCATCTGCACTTGAATCTCCGCCAACTATAGCTAATAAATCAGCATCATCTAGTTCTTCAAACAATTCCAAATCCTGTTGAATGAGTGTAGGCGTTTGTTTTGTTGCTTGTTTCTTTGTTGAAAATATTTTTAACATGATGGTTTGACTCTTTTTGGTTGTTTTTAAACTGTCTAATTGAATGTGTTATGGCTCTCTTGTATGAAGTATCAAAAAATTGAATACATCATGCTGGCGATCGCTATCTATTTGAAATCGCTACTTTGCCTGTGTATTTGCTGGTTACTTGTTATATCTATGTAGTCTACAACGTAATAACATGATTAGCAGTAACTTATGTAAAACATCCTACTTTTCCCACTTTTCCTACTTTGTCTTATTTATAAACTTTAAATAACTAGTATAATATCGCACAAAAAAATGTTATAGCCATAGTCACATCTGTTTCGCGTACCCTGGATCAAATTCCGCTTTCACGTTTGAGTGTTTCGCGCACTCTGGATCGAATTCCGCCTTGACGTTTGAGTGTTTTGCGCACTCTGTATCAAATTCCGCCTTCCCTGGATCGAATTCCGCCTTGACGTTTGAGTGTTTCGCGCACTCTGGATCAAATTCCGCCTTCACGTTTGAGTGTTTCGCGCAGTCTGGATCAACTTCTGCCTTCACGTTATCAGAAGTCGCTGGAAATTACTTAAATTTTAGGTTTTTAAATAAAAACCAATAATTTTACGTATGACAACTTTTGAAACAATTGTCCATTATAGAGTTATGGTAAATTTGAAAAATAAGTAACAATTATGGCAAGACCAAAACGAAATTCACGTATTCTTGGTAAAGCTGAAACACGTCTAGCAAGCGTTAAATCTATCAATTCAAGTCTAGATGTCGGAGAGGGATTGTCAGTCAAAGACTATACTGGAAAAATCGAAAGTCTGCGACAATCTCTAGAAGCATACAATACTACCCTCTCCACTATTGATGTCTTGCTAACCCAGATCCTTGAAAATGAGCAAGATTTAGCAGATTATTCTGAGCAAATTTTGCGTGGTATTGCTTATAAATTTGGTAAGAATAGCTATGAATATCAGATGGCTGGAGGTATTCGTAAAAGCGATCGCAAGCGTAATGTGCGTAAAAACGTGGTTTCTGCTGTCGGTGAACCTGCCCCTACTGCTTTGTAAAGGATTACCAAGAAATAAATTATCCACTCTTGTGGGGTGGACATCTTGTCCGCCCTATGAACTGGGCGGGCGAGACGCCCACCCCACAATAAAAGTTGTATATTTTTTTATTTATCAGTCCCTAAATCAAATAGAAAAAAGACGTTGCATTGCAACGTCTCTACATTTAGGTTAGTGGATAAGAATCTGGCGGATTAAAATGCTCATTACCTTATCTGGGTTCTCGGTGGGTACTAGTGGACTCCAGTCCCCAACGCTGGCATAACCAATTACTTGTAAATAGTGGATGGTGCTGGTAACGGCTTTGGCAGAACCAATCAATGTATGTTTAATCGGTTCTCGCCGGGGTAATGGTTGTCCGGTTGGTTGATGGCTGGTGGATGTATCGAAATTTTCCCCAGACAAAAACTGTTTTAACTTGGACTGGGCAGATTTTGGTAATTGTGACATGATGATATTCATACTCCGATATTGGGGTTTATATAAAGGCGATCGCTGTCTTCTTTGCGGGATATGGCGATCGTCTTTATCGATTTTGGGGTTTAGATAAAGGTTTTCAAGGTAGACGAAGTTTAACTGAGTACAAATTATTGTTNNNGGGACTTCCAAATAAAAAACATACAATTTTTCTTGTGGGGTGGACATCTTGTCCGCCCCAAGCCTTGGGCGGGCGAGACGCCCACCCCACAAGATTGGATAATTTATTTCTTTACCTTGACCTATTTATAATTTGCAAAATATGAAAACCTACGACTGGATTGTGGTTGGTGGTGGAATTACGGGTGCTACACTCTCTTACGAACTAGCGAGGAAAGGTTTTGCTGTACTTTTGCTAGAACAAGATGTTACACCACAAAATGCAACTCGCTATAGTTATGGTGGGCTTGCCTATTGGTCGGGTACTACACCACTAACTCGGATATTGTGCGAAGAAGCGATCGCACGTTACCATATCTTATCTCAAGAGTTAGACGCTGATATTCAATTTCGGGAATTAGATTTATTACTGACTATTTCGACCGATAACGACCCAGAAACAACTGCGGCATTATACAATGATTGTGCCATTCCACCCAGTTTACTCAGTATTCAAGAAGCTTGTGAGTTGGAACCACAGCTAAATCGAGAGGCGATATCTGGGGCTTTAACTGTCAAACACGGTCATATTCACCCAGAAAAAACATCACTTGCTTACATCCAAGCTTTTGAACGGGCTGGGGGTGAAATCCACATTACTCAAGTATTGCAAGTATTGCAACATGGTGTCCAAACCACCACTGCAACTTTCCACAGCGCTAACGTTGTCGTTTGTGCGGGTGGACTCAGCCGCCAGCTTCTCAAATCTGCTGGTGTTTCCATCAAGCTGTATTTTACCCACGAAGAAATCATTGAAACCCCAGCCGTTGATGTCAGGTTACGCACCTTAGTTATGCCAGCTAACCAGCAACGGTTTCGACTAGAAGCTGAATCTACTCAAGTTGATGAATTATGGGATGAACTTGGTAATGAGTTAGTACCACCGATTTTAGATGTGGGTGCGATTCAGTTTCAAGATGGTAGTATTCGCATTGGGCAGATTAGCCGTGCGATCGCAGATCCTCAAGCCAAGGTAAACTCAGACGTAAGCGAAAAATGGTTGCGAAAAGGTGTTGGTCAAATTTTACCAGCATTAGAGCATTTACCAGGGACTTGGTATCACTGCTTAGTGGCATTTAGTAGCAATCAACTTCCCTTAATTGGTGCTATTCCAGGATTGGAAGGGGTTCATGTTTTCTCTGGGTTTAGTAATCCCCTAGTACTGATACCACCTTTGGCAAAGCGCTTTGCTAATTTTGCAACTGGCCAGGAAGATGAAATTATTACACAAATGCTCATCTAAAAGCCCGCAGCGAAAAACACAAATCTTACTGATGCTGATACATGAGGTACAGTCAAACTTTGGGGTTAAAGGTTTTTTCTCCCCCTTTTCCCTTTAACCGAAGCGTATTGATAGATACGAGAATCTTTATCTTTATAAAGTTCACAAAGCTTAATCTTGAAAAGTTTATTTTTTATTACAAAACCAAACCTTTTTGTATAAGTCGTCACTTTTTGCTAGTAAACTATCGCACTAATATCACACTTTAAAGATTGATATTGTCAGCTTTCTATAAGTTGGCTGATTCATCAACAGGGAAATTCATAAAAAGATGAGAAGACAATTTAACCGACGCAAGTTTATAATCTACGGTTCTTTAACTTTTGGAAGCAGNCTTTTTTTAAAAGCTTGCGCGAATAATTCTCCAACTGCAACAGAGAGTCCAGCTGCGACTCCTACGGCTTCACCAGCAGTAGCCGCCGCTGGTGACACTATCAAAGTCGGTATTTTGCACTCTCTGAGTGGTACGATGTCTATTAGTGAAAAAAGCGTTGTTGATGCTGAAAAGTTAGCAATCAAAGAAATTAACGCTTTAGGTGGTGTTTTAGGTAAGCAAATTGAAGCAATTACCGAAGATGGTGCTTCTAACTGGGATACTTTTAGAGAAAAAGCAACTAAGCTAATCGATCAAGATAAAGTCGCTGTAGTCTTTGGTTGTTGGACTTCTGCTAGCCGCAAGAATGTTAAGCCAGTATTCGAGAGCAAAAACCACATGCTCTGGTATCCTGTACAATACGAAGGTCAAGAGTGTTCTAAAAACATTTTCTACACTGGCGCGGCGCCAAATCAACAAATTGAACCATCTGTTGATTGGCTGTTAAAAAATAAGGGCAAAGAATTCTTCTTAGTTGGCTCTGACTACGTTTTTCCCCGGACAGCTAATACCATCATTAAAGCTCAATTAGAAGCTTTAGGCGGAAAAACAGTTGGTGAGGATTATTTACCTCTTGGTAACACAGAAGTTACACCAATTATCACTAAAATCAAGCAAAATTTGCCCAATGGTGGCGTGATTTACAACACCTTAAATGGTGATAGCAACGTTGCGTTCTTCAAACAATTAAAAGGGGCTGGATTGACACCAGATAAATATCCCTCTATGTCTGTAAGTATTGCCGAAGAAGAAGTGAAAGCAATTGGTGTAGAGTATCTCAAAGGTCATTATGCAGCTTGGAACTATTTCCAAACAGTAGACACGCCTGCTAATAAGAAGTTTGTGGCAGCTTTCAAAAAAGAATACGGTGAAAATCGGGTGACAAATGACCCAATGGAAGCAGCATACATTGCAGTTTATTTGTGGAAACAAGCAGTCCAAAAAGCTGGTACTACAGATATAGCTAAGGTAAGCGCTGCGGCTTATGGTCAAACTCTAGATGCACCTGAAGGTAAAGTGACAATGGATGCCAATCATCACATATCCAAAATTGTGCGGATTGGTCAAGTTAGGCAAGATGGTTTATTTGATATTGTCTATGCTACTCCAACAGCAGTTGAGCCAGTTCCTTGGAATCAATTTGTGAAAGAAACTAAGGGATTTGCTTGTGATTGGAGTGACCCTGCTAAAGGTGGTAAGTACAAGAAAGCCTAAATAATTCGTAATTCGTAATTCGTAATTAATTACAAATTACGAATTAGTCAATTTTTTTTCATTTCCAGGTTCTTCCGCTTCTATAGGAGGCTCCACCTCCTAATAGGCATTTCCAGTCTGAGACTGGGAACGAGGCACACGAGACACTAACTAATCGCTGATAGCTGTTATGGAGAAATAAGTGTTAGCAGGATTTTTAGAAGCTGTATTTAATGGTATTAGTATTGGCGCTGTATTATTGATTGCCGCGTTGGGACTAGCCATTATATTTGGATTGATGGGTGTCATCAATATGGCGCATGGTGAATTGATGATGTTCGGCGCTTATACAACTTATGTTGTCCAAAATGTATGTAAGCAATTGGGTGGGGTGTGGTTTGAAGTCTATATATTTTTGGCTTTGATTATCGCGTTTATATTCACGGCTGCTGTGGGATTAATTCTAGAAAAAGGCGTGATTCGTTATCTCTATGGACGCCCATTAGAAACTCTATTGGCAACTTGGGGAGTAAGTTTAATTTTTCAGCAGTTTGTTCGCAGTGTGAATTGGGTATTGATAATTGGTCTAGGCTTATTTTCTCTGCTGTTTTTTGGAGGTTTATGGATTTTAAATTCTCGCACAGATTTGGGAAGGGTTCGTAACTGGATTGTGGCGGTGATATTTTTATTATCGCTGGGGGTAACAATTACAACGGGCAATTTATTGAGTCAAACTTATCAGTTAGCAGTAACTCAACCTTGGTTTGGCGCTCAAAATGTGGATGTTACAGCACCGACTTGGTTACAAGCCGGGATATCTTTAGGTGGTGTGCAATTGCCTTTTGCCAGATTATTTATTATTGCTTTAACAATAATCTGTGTGGCGGGAATTTACTTATTTTTACAACGTTCTAGCTGGGGTTTAAGAATTCGGGCGGTGACGCAAAACCGGAGTATGAGTGCTTGTTTGGGTATCCCAACTCAAAAGGTAGATGCGATTACTTTTGCACTGGGTTCGGGTTTAGCTGGTGTGGCGGGATGTGCGATTAGTTTGCTTGGTTCTGTAGGGCCAAATACCGGACAAAACTATATTATTGATACTTTTATGGTGGTTGTCGTTGGAGGTGTGGGCAATTTAGCCGGGACGATTGTGGCTGCTTTGGGTATTGGTACGGCTAATTTTTTAATTGGTTCTGGAACTCTGGCTTTGTTGTTGACTCCTGTTAAACCTTTGGCTGATTTGTTTACTTTTTTTGCGACGACGAGTATGGCTAAGGTGATGGTATTTGCGCTGATTATTGTGTTTTTGCAGTGGAAGCCTGGGGGGATTTTTCCGCAGAAGGGACGTACTGTTGATGTTTAAACCGCAGAGACGCAGAGGACGCAGAGAATGAGGAAGAGGAGGGGAGGAGGGTTATTAATTGAGGTGGGGGTGACGATCGCGATCGCACTCTTCCTTATAATTGTTATGCCAGTGGTGCTGTCGGAGTTTCGCCTGAATTTGTTGGGGCGATTTCTGTCGCTGGCAATTGTGGCTTTGGGTATCGATTTGATTTGGGGGTATACTGGTTTATTGAGTTTGGGACATGGTATTTTCTTTGGTTTGGGTGGATATGCGATCGCAATGTACCTGAAGCTGCAAGTTCCTACTGGAGAATTGCCTGATTTCATGGGACTTTATGGAGTTACGGAACTTCCCGCCTTTTGGCAACCTTTTTATTCTTTTCCTTTGACAATAGCTTTGGTGGTACTAATTCCAGGGTTATTGGCGGGATTGTTGGGATATTTGGTTTTCCGAAATCGTCTCAAGGGAGTTTATTTTTCCATCTTGACTCAAGCCGGAACTATTGTATTTTTCAACTTCTTTAACGGTCAACAACAATTTTTCAACGGCACGAATGGACTGATAGATTTTACAACTTTGTTTGGCGCAACAGTTAGCGATGCCAAAACACAGTTTGTTTTCTACACGCTGACGGTAATATTTCTCGCAATCACCTACGGTATTTGTCGCTGGTTGACAACTGGACGCTTTGGGAGGTTGTTGATAGCGATTCGGGATGATGAAAGTCGGGTAAGATTTTCTGGCTACGACCCTACAGATTTTAAGGTGTTGGTGTTTGCAGTTTCCGGTGCGATCGCAGGTGTAGCAGGAGCATTCTACACCATTCAGAGTGGTTCTGTATCACCTAGAGCAATGGATATTGCCTTTTCCATTGAAATGGTGATTTGGGTAGCAGTAGGCGGACGCGCTACTTTAATTGGCGCGATTGTGGGAACTTTGTTAGTAAATTATGCCCGCACTTTTTTAAGCGAACAATTTGCCGAAATCTGGCTATTTTTCCAAGGCGCACTATTTTTGATAGTTGTCACAGTCCTTCCTGACGGCATCGTGGGATGGTTGCGTAGTCAGAATATTTCTCTTTTCAACCGTCGTCAAGAAATTGCTACATATCCCACCTTGGAAGAAGACCCGGAAGTGCAACATGAACGCGAAAATATTGGAAACTGAAAATGTAACTGTTAGTTTTGACGGTTTTAAGGCTTTAAACCAGCTTAACTTTAGTATGGATGTAGGTGAATTACGGGTAGTAATTGGCCCCAATGGTGCGGGAAAGACAACGTTTCTGGATGTAATTACCGGGAAAGTTCAGCCAACCGTGGGGCGAGTTTTATTCAAAGGAAGAAATCTGCGTTCTTTACCTGAATATAAAATTGCCCGATTGGGAATTGGGCGCAAGTTCCAAACACCCCGAATTTACCTGAATTTAACGCCCCGTGAAAATTTAGAAATTACCAGTAACAAGAAGAAAAATGTCTTTTCTACTTTGTTTGAACGTTCTCATGCTGTGGAAAAGAATCATATTAAAGGATTATTAGAAACTATCGGATTAACGCCAAAAGCCGATATCAAAGCAGCTTTACTTTCTCACGGAGAAAAGCAACGTTTAGAAATTGGGATGTTAGTAGCACAGTCTCCAGATTTATTACTTGTTGATGAACCCGTTGCTGGTTTAACAGATGAAGAAACCTACAACATTGGCGAATTACTTTTAGCACTAGCGCAGAGTCATTCAATTTTAGTAATTGAACATGATATGGAATTTGTGCGTCAAATTGCCAAGAAAGTAACGGTGTTACATGAAGGTTCGGTGTTGTGCGAAGGAAATTTTGAAGAAGTGCAAAATGATTCTCGTGTAATTGAAGTATATCTGGGAAAACAGGAAGAATGAAAAACTCAATTGCACTTTCTATTCGCCTAGTAATTCTGGTCGGTTTGCGCTGTTATATAGGAATCATATCATGTCCGCATAATTAGTTATGATTTCCACAGTCATTGCACCCCACCCCTTAATCCCCTCCCCGCAAGCGGGGAGGGGAGACAAAGCGCAGCTTTGGCGGGGTGGGGTTCTTGGGGTTTAGTAAGTAATCAAGCCGACATGATATCATATAGAATTTATCAAAGCCAGTTACCAACTAAAACATAAGGTGCCCAGTAGCCAGGACGACTGTAATTGGGATAATCTTTTAACAACTTTACTTGGGCACGACGCAAGGCTTCAGCCTTTGTCACCTGATTTTTAACTAACTCACGATAAAATTCACCAATTAAGATCGCAGTAGATTTATCACTGATATGCCATAGTGAGGCTAAGGTACTACGGGCACCGGCTTTCACGGATGCTCCCGCTAGCCCTAGCGTGGCGCGATTGTCACCAGTAGCGGTTTGGCAAGCACTTAACACCAGCATTTCCAAGGCTTCTGAGCGAGTTTGATCCCGACGGCGCAGCAAGCTATCAAATTGCGTAACGTTAATCGGCCCATCGTTTGCAAGTATAAAAGTATTCTCAACATTAGAGCTAAATTGACCGTGAGTTGCCAAATGTAACACATTAAATGGTACAGTATTTACCTTACTCTCTAGGTTTTTGCTGTTGAAGTCTCGATCTAGTAACTGGGTGGTAGAGGCGATCGCTTGGGAAATAGAGTCGAATTCTGATTTAATTTCTGGTAGTGGTGGAAATCGCTGTTGAAAGCCTTGTGGTGGTTGCACTAACCCAGCAGCTAGAACATTGAGTTTTGTTTGTGTTAAGGGTTTGAGTGCGAGTAACTGGAGTCCTAAGCTGAGTGTTACAGCGTATTTTTCTACCAGATATTGCTGACCGTCATACAATATAGCCATTGGCACATTTCGCAATATGCCATCAAGTACGAATACAAGGGTTTTGACTCCACTAGCTTTTAAATCTGACTCAATTTCTTTGATTAACCACCCATAGACTTCTTGTGATAACGCTTGCACTTCCTCATTCCGATCGGGTTCTAATAGATACTCTCTGAGTTGTTTTATAGTACCTTCTACCTCATTCTGGGACTTATTGACTGTATAACTACGCAGTGGTTGTTTAGGAATTTTGACAATTACTTGCAGTTGATCAGGCAGAATAATTGGATAAATAATTGCGGCTGTGGGATTATCTTTATCTACCACTGTGTCAAGCAAAACAGTTTTGGCATTAATGCAAGCTTCCCGGAAAAAGTCGTCTAATTCCGCTAGTTGCAGTGCTTCAATTCTCTGTCTAGCTTTGTCTAGGATTGGTTCGCTGGGATGAGTTTGCTGAAACTGCAACAATAATTCTACGGACTCTCGATATACAGGTTCTACACTTTCTTTAAAAGAAAACTGGATATCTCGATTCACAACTACTAAGTCACTACGGAGAGTCTGCAACTCACCGATCGCAGTATCATAGCTGGCAATAGCACCCTCAATCTCTTCCTGCTGTTTTAACAAGCGTCCTAACTGCCAATGCCAACGATAAGCGATATCTGGGGCGTTGATTGTTTCGGCTATGTTCAGTGCCTGTTGGGTGAGGTTCTGGGCTATTGACCATTGTTTAGTTTGTTCGTATACACTACCTAGAGTCCCAAGGGCAAAGCTCTCGGCTCGTTTATCTGCTAAATTTTGAGCTTGTTGCAGGGCCCTCGCGCAGATTTGAGCGATCGCTTGGGGTGTAGTCCCGAATTTTATCAAGCTTTGAGCTAGATTAATCTGCGCATAAATAGTTGTCACAGAAGCAGGTAGTTGTGTCAGTTGAGTTTGGATTTGCGGCAATAATGTCTGCACGGCGGCTGTTTGTCCCGTGTTCACTAGTAAGTTCAACTGATTAACTTGAGCCTGAACTTTACTAATCGGGTTAGGAGCGATCGCAGCAGCTTGCTGATAGAACTCTATTGCACCCTTAAAATCTTGCTGTACTTGTGCCGTGTTGCCTAAACTGAATAAAGCCGCGCTCACATCCTGGGGAGAATTCAATTTTTGGGCAATTGACAAACTTTGCTGTAATACCTGACGGGATTGATTCAAATCTCCGGCTAATTGCAGAGCATTCCCGAAAGACCGTAATTCTACTGCTTTACTGATTGAATTAGGTTTTGATTGTAACTCCTGCTGCAATTGAGTCAAGATTGTCAAACCCCGACGGTAAAATCCCAAAACTTGCCATGCTTGTGCTTGATTGATGCGATCGCGGATCATGCCATTGCGATCGCCTAATTGCTTATAGCTGGCTTCCGCACGTTGCCAGGTGTTAAGCGCCTGTTCAGCTTGTCCCAAGTCTAGTTGAATACTACCTTGAATATCTAGAATTGGAGCCAAAACCTGAAGATTTTGAGAATTAGAGGATTTTTCGAGCAACTTCAAGCTATCTGTAATTGCCTGTTGCGCGGGTGGCAAATTACCCAGTTTTTGATATGCCAACGCCAAATTACTTAATGCCACAGCTTGCTGCAATTCATTGCCTTGGCTGCCAAAACTTTTAACTGCTTGTTGCAAAACTCTAGCCGCTTCTGCAAATTTTCCTGCCTCATACAGCACTTTCCCCTGTTGCAGCAGGTCTTGTGTTTGTGCGGGAGAATTTTTAATTGACACTCCAAGAGTTACGATATTTTGCGTATCTATAGTTGCAGCAACAGGAAAAGCAGTAACGTACAAAAAAGCTGTCACCAGAACCAAGAGGATGAAAACAGGCAACTTATGGTTTTTAAAGGGACGAATCAACCACCTGTTGCATTTGTTATATATCTGTTGCCACTGATTGTTTTTATGACTCTTGGGTTTCATAAAAATTCCTCCCCCAATTGGGGTAACGAATTATTGACTACAAGACATAGCAGAGGGAATAGAAGAACTTTGCCCAGATTGAGCCACAAGCATAATATCACCCTTAGCATCAACAATCCATCCTTGAGCCTCCACAATCGGCTCGGTAGATTTGGTCATAGTTGCAGTAGATAATT
The DNA here is from genome assembly GCF_030382115.1 of Nostoc sp. GT001. NCBI lineage: Bacteria > Bacillati > Cyanobacteriota > Cyanophyceae > Nostocales > Nostocaceae > Nostoc > Nostoc sp. GT001. The sequence continues at coordinate 7,232,931 of NZ_JAUDRJ010000003.1, read as the reverse complement.
TCTCCGTGACTCTGGCTGTTGCTTGTGCGGGCAAATCTACCCAACCAGTAATCACTGCTCGTCCTCGCAACGGTTCATTAGGACTTTGGGGTAATCCACCGCGTCCGGTAGCGATAAAACGACTAGCATTTTGTCCTCTTCTGGGAGTGCAACCTTGGGCAATTTGTTGAGATGCATCCACGAGGTTGGAAGGTAGTTGAGTTAAGCCGCGACTAGGGTCAGTATCTGGACTGTTGATAGTTACTTCCCCGCTCACCCCCAATTCTGAACTCGCTGTAATGTCACTGTTTTCGGTTAGGCGTTTTTGCGGCAGAATACCGAAAATACCGTTTGTTGTAATGTCAACTCTACCACCAGTTCCAGTGAAAGCGTTAGCGCTAATATCGCTATTTTCTTTAGGAACGGCGACAATGAAAGGGCTATTAATGATGAGATTACCGCCATTGCCACCGAATTCGCTACTGCCAGCAGTGGTAGAAATTTGACTATGATTGCGTAGTAATAATAAGTCTTGCAACTTCAGGGTAATATTACCACCATTCCCCACTCTGGTTATGGCGGCGATCGCTCCTTGATTATCCAGGCTCAGAGAACGAGCTTGGATCTCAAGGTCGCCTGCCGTACCCGCTCCGTTACTACTGACAGTGACTTCACCTCCATCCCGAACACTCATCTGTTCAGTTTCAATCTTTAAACTTCCCCCACGACTCAGTACCTTCTGGCTTCACCGCAGCGCTGATTTGGCTGTTAAAGTTACCATTTGGTGATTTTCCAACGACTTCTACAGATTTCGACGCATGAATTCGCAATCTACCTGCATTGCCCACTCCAGCAGTGCGAACTGATATTATTGCACCACCTCTCACACTCAAGCGATCGGTTTCAATTGTTAAATCACCACCGTTGCCTCTGGGTGGAATAACTGTTCTTTCATCTGCGTCTACTTCAATACCTGCATTGATCCCTGTAGCAAAGAGATTATCAACAGGTGTATCAAATATATCTACCTCAGAAGCCCGAATTGTGAGATTACCAGCGTCTCCTTGACCAAAAGTAGCGACTTGTACTCTGCCTCCATTACTTACACTCAAGCGTTTTGTCTCAATGGTCAAGTTGCCGCCGCGACCCTCACCTCTAGGGTTTACCTGAGCGAATAAGCCAGCAGGATTTTCAAGATTAGATGTAAACGATTTGATCTTTCCACTGATTTCCACTGACTCGGCAGCGTGAATAGTCAAATTTCCTGCAAACCCTTTACGGTAAACACTGCTTCCCACTTGACTATCAATGATATTCATCGTGACAGTTTCAATGTTTATATTGCCAGCATTCCCTTGTCCAAAAGTACTGGCAGATAGCTGTCCTTCTCGGACAATCAACTGATTGGTATTAATTGCCAAATCTCCCGCTGTTCCTGTACTTTGTGTTTGAGTCAACAAGCTGCTGGGAAAGGGAAATAGACTATTACTATTAGTAGCAAATCCTATCAGTTTAACTGATTGGGAGGCATTTACCGTCAAACTTCCTCCAGCCCCACTACCGCTAGTTCGAGCTGAAATCGCTGCTCCATCTTGGATTAACAATTGATTGGTGTTAATCGTAATCTTTCCTGCGGGCCCTGTGCCATAAGCGTTAGAACTTATTTTGCTAGGATACCATCTATTAGGAAACTGTGGCAGAATCGCAGTACCGACTAGCTGCACTGATTCGGCATTTACTGTTATATTCCCTCCAACCCCTTTACCTTCGTTATCAGTTGTGATTCCGGCTCCATTTTGGATGAGTAACTGTCTAGTGTTAATCGTGATGTCTCCGGCGTCTCCCACTCCATTAGATGCAGCAAACATACCAGTAGAGGCTAAATTGGGATTATCTGGAATACCAATTAGTTGCACTGATTCTGAGGCATTCACGGTCAAATTTCCTGCCACACCTGCATTCGTTGTACTAGATGAAATCTTTCCCCCTGCTAAGATTTGTAACTGTCTGGTGTTAATTGTCAGGTCTCCTGCATCTCCTGTCCCAAAAGTTTCAGCAAATAAACCGCTACGAATTCCAGTAGGTGATTCTCCAACGACTTGCACTGATTCGGAAGCATTTACACTCAATCCTTTTCCAGGTAATGCTCCTAAAGTGCTGGCTTCAATCTGGGAACCTCCATTGACGGTAACTCCTTTACCCCACACCTGAATAGCGCCGCCACCTTCACCACTGGTACTAACCAAGGCTTGATTACTGAGTGAGATATCGGCTTTAGCTAGATTATCAGGAACAATCAAACTCAAATTATTACCATCCACATTCAGTCCAACTGTCCCCTCACCTGCAATTCCTGCCAATTCCACTCGCCCACCCGGAGCATTCAATTTACCTTCGTTGATGGCAATTTCTCCACCCACTAATAGCAAACTCTGACTATCTGGTACTCGTAGACCAAAGATATTATCTCCTGCTGGTGCAATTGACCTGTTTTCAATTCTGCCAGCCTGAAGTTGATTGAATAGTAAAGCAGAAGGATTAATTGTTAGTAATGAAGAAGGAGTCTGAGGATTAGTTGCACTAAATTCCAACCCATTGCCAAACACAAAAGAATTCGCCGTAGTCCCTATAAAGGAACCCGCCACATCCAGGCGTGCATTATTCCCAAATAAAATACCATTGGGATTAATTAAAAACAAATTTGCACCACCATCCACTCCCAGAGTGCCGAGAATATTGGAGATATTACTTCCCGTCACCCGTGTGAGAATATTGGAGATTCCGGTGGGATTGGCAAAATAAACACGCTGCAACTCACCCACATTGAATTCCTGGAAACTATGGAACAGGTTTGCACCGCGAGTTGCTCCACCATCAATGCGGTCAGCCGGAAGTCCTTTAATATTGACATTAGGAGTGATTCTTGAAGAGTTATCACCTAATGTTCCATCAGGGGTAATCTGGGCTAAGGCGTGATTTTCAGAACAAAATATGCCGTGAGCAAGCACTCCAATAATGCCTAAAACTTCTAATAAATCTGAGTGCCAATTCCTATCTTTACAGGTTGTCATATCAGAACTAGCCTCGCTTGCTCATTTCCTACCTGTGAATATGCAATTTTCTTACGCCACAGCTTTGAGCCACATCTTCAAGGGTTTTCAGCTAGCCGTCCCGATCAATTTTTCTACAATTAATTTCAGCAGATATTTGAACTAGATGAAAGTAAAGTTTTTAAAACTTAAAATTAGGTAATAAACAATGGCTTTATGTAAATTCTTGGTGGTTGCCCGAATTCAATCAAAGACTGCCCGAATTTAGGGACTTCCAACTAAAAAAATATCCCATCGCTGTCTAGGCAGGGGAGCAGGGGGCAGGGGGAGAAAGAAAAATATTATCTGAGTAAATTGGATAATTTATTTTCTGGAAGTCCCTTAATATAGAAACTTATAGCAATCTTATTTGAGTTGTAAAAATTGTTGCTATGGTCATCCTTGGTCAGTTGTGATTACAAATGACTAATGACTAATGACATTAAGATTAGATAATGCTTACCAAAAGAAAAAGTTACAAATCACTAATCAACCTCGCCTTACGGAGAAAGAATTGCAGCACAGTTTCTTCACGGGAAATAATATCAACCCTACCCTCCATGCCCAATTGAATGTGACACTGGTTTTTCCCTTTACCTAAAACCAAAGTTTCTGGTTCAATTGTGACTTCATAAAAAGCACCGGGCGCAGTAGCTTTTGGGCTAGTAGTCCCATTCATCGATGTATTTGTGCCATTCTTTTGAGGAGCGATCGCATCTGGAGAAATTGTCTGTACAGTCCCATTCAGAGTACCATAATCTGGGTAAGGACAAGCGCTGACTCGCATTTGGACTTTTTGACCAATTTTTAACTTACTTTGATCTTCAGATGCCACGGCAGCTTTCAAAACTTGAGGTGCATCAGAGGGGACAATTTGCAATACTTCCTCGCCAGCCCGCACACTTTGACCTGGGTTTCGCAGATTGAGTTGGGAAATGATACCATCAGCGGTAGCTGCGATCGCAGTTTGAGCTAAATTTATTTTGGCTTGTTTGAGTTCGCTAGTATCACGCTCTAACTGCTTTTCAACTTCAATCCGTTGCTTAACTAAAGCTTGGCGTTCCTTCTCTAATGTTGCTTTGTTGCTTTCCCCTCCGGCTTTTTCTTGAGCAATTCGCTCAGTAGCAACAGTTACTGCTGCATTACTTGGATTTACGGCAACTTGGGCGCGTTGTCTTCTGGCAATCACAGCAGATACCGCTTGTTGTAACCGTTCAATTGTCTGTTTTTGTGCCTCCACTGCTGCTGCTTGCGCCTTTACCGCTTGCTCTTGCTGTCTTGCAGATAATTGTGCTTCTTCCAATTGATCCTGAGATAGCGCCCCTTGGTTGGCTACACTCTCATATCGCTTCTGTTTTGACTGGGCTACACCCAAAGCAGCTTCAGCAGCATGGAGATTTGCTTGTGTAGTTTTTAACTGTGCTTCCCCAGCCAGCAATTCTTTCTCAGCAATTTTGACGTTGGCATCAGCTTCTTGGAGTTCGGAAACAGTGGTCAGATTTTTATCTTGATATTCCCGACGGCGGCCGCTCAATTCCGCTTGGGCACCAGTAATAATCCGGTTGATGCGGTCGGTTTCGGCTTGAATCTGGCTATTCAGGGAACTAATCTGGGCATTAATTTGCACTAGTTGTAACTGAGATTGTTGAATACTAGTTTGCAATTGGCTCTTTTTCGTTTGCAGACGGGAGTCATCGATAGTTGCGATCGCATCTCCTTTTTTGATAAGCTGATTTTCTTTGACATAAATGTGCATAACCTGGCCTTCAGTCGCCGCTTGCACAATTCGCAATTCACCCGCCGGACGCACAACCGCCTGTGCTTGGACTGTAACCTTATACTTACAAATTGCAGCAAGTGGCCCAGCTAATCCGAGAACGCAGAGAATAAACATTCCGCCCCATGTTGTCCAACGAGTAATTGGTGGGAGGAATTCGTTTGTTTGAATTGGGGGGAGAAAATTTGTGTTGCTAACCATGATCTCTTACAAATTACAAATTAGGTTGCCGAGCGGAGCCGAGGTACGAATTATCTTAATTAATGGTCGCAGTCTTACCGTTATGATGAGCCGGGGAAGATATTAGCGCCAACTCATTATGAGACGGGAAAGTATCATCTAAGAAATCTAAATGTTCGCCAGGCAAAGAGCGCAATTCTTCTGGTGTACCTTGAATTTTTAAGCGTCCTTGTTCTAAAAATACAATTAAATCTGCTCGCTGTATCACCTTGGGACGGTGACTAATTAAAATAGTCGTTTGATTGTGACGATGGGATAAAAGTCTATCTAATACTTGTCTTTCGCTTACTGGGTCGAGTGCGCCCGTGGATTCATCTAAAATTAAGACTGCTGGCTGAGTAACTATGGCTCTGGCTATGGCTAATCTTTGGCGTTGTCCACCAGAAAGATTTGCTCCAAATTCTCCTAAAACAGTTTGATATTTATCAGGTAATTTGCTAATAAATTCATCTGCACCTGCAATTTGACAAGCTTTAACAATTTCTTCAAAGCTAATATGGGGATAGCTAAAGTTGAAGTTATCAATAATTGAACGACTCCAGAAGTGGGGTTCTTGGGGAACTAATACCACCTGTTGACGTAGACATTCTAAAGATAGGTCTTGCTGATTATATAAACCATAACGAATATTGCCAGACTCGACTTTATATAAACCAGTCAGTAATTTTGCCAGAGTACTTTTACCACAGCCAGATTTGCCAATTAAAGCAATAACTTTACCGCCAGGAATAGTTAAGGAAAAATCTTGTAGGAGGTCAACTCTACCTGCGTGATGAAAGTTAAGTTCAGTGCAAGTTATATCTGCATTTCCAGGAATTTGTGCCCAAGGCTTTTTAAAGTCATTTTCTGATTCTGGGGTAGCGTCAATAACTTCTGTCATCCGTTGCAGGACTATCTGGGCAGTGATAAACTCATCTACTAAGCCGATGGCAGCACCTAAGAAGCCGAGAAAGTTGCCACTCATGCCGTTATATGCCATTAATTGACCGATTGTTAAGGTGCGATTAATGACTAAATAGCTACCCATCCAAAGGATGCCAATACTAATGAAGGTGGAAAGAATGCCAGTAACCGTACTGCTATACAGTCCCAGTTTCATCATACTCCAGCCTAAGTTGGCGAGGCGACCATAATTCCCTTGGTATTCTGACCAAGCTTGGGGAGTGGCTTGGGTAGTTTTTAATACTTGGATGCCACGAAATGTTTCTACCAAAAAGCCTTGGTTTTCTGTACCAGAAATAATCAGATTCCGGGTTTTCTGGCGCATCGCGGGTAAGAAAAGCAGGTTAACACCCGTGACAACTATAAATGCAACTATGGAAGCGAGAGTTAGTTCCCAACTGTAAAAGAGCATAAAAGCCAAGGAAATTACAGCAATAAAGAATTGACTGGGTAATCCGAGGACAATTTGGGAAACTAAGTTATTGATGGCTTTGACATCGGCAATGCGGCTGACAACTTCGCCACTGCGTCGTCCTTCAAAGTAGGATAGGGGTAAATGTAAGAGTTTGCGTCCGTATTCTAGAATTAGTCCTAATTGCAATCTTTGACCGAAGTGACCAATGAGGTGAGATTGAACTAAGCTAATGGCGCTTCTAATTAAGTTCATGGCGATAACGCCAATTGCCACAGTAGTTAGTAGTTGGGTATCACCTCGGACTAAGACATCATCGGTGAGGAGTTGCATCATGAAGGGAGATGCCAAAGAAAGTAGTCCAATGGCGATGTTAATGGCGATCGCTTGGGCGAGAATAGAACGATAAGGCCAAACCCGTTGCAGATATCTTCCCAGTCCGCCAATTTTATCCGATTCTTGTTGATAAAAACGACTGTCGTCTGGAGTCAGTAGTAACATGACGCCATTACCCCAACCCGCCATTAACTCTTGACGAGTAAGATAACGAATACCAACACCAGGGTCAGCAATGACGTATTTTTTGCCTTTTTGTCCGTATAATACGACCCAGTGGTAGCCTTTCCAGTGGATAATTGCTGGTAGGGGAGCTTGATCTAATTGGTCGATTAATTGGGGACTGGCTTTAACTTGGCGGGCGTTGAATCCTAGTACTTCTGCACCCCGCTTCAATCCCAGCAAGGATGTTCCTCTGGAACCAGTACCTACGGCTTCTCGGACGCGGTTGAGGGTAAATATGCGTCCGTGGTGTTTGGCGATGGTTGCAAGACTCGCAGCCCCGCAGTCTTCTTCGCTGTGTTGAAGGACTATTTGGTATTTCATTTTCTGGTATGATGATTGGCAAGAAAATACAATCGAGTCTTGTGACCCGATTATATTAAATGTTTATTTTTTCCATTCAAACCTTTGACTGCTTGGGGTATTGTCAAAAGTAGTTGGTAAGAGCGATCGCTTGGCAGTCCCTCAAGACGCATTGATCGCGATCGCTCAAAGATGTTCACCCCACTCTTTACTATTAGACATCTCCGTAAATTAGGTTTTCACCCAGACAAGACAACGGTTTCAGATTATTTTTCGGAGATGTCTATTAGGTCTGACTGAGTAGGGACTCTTTAGAATGTCAGACAACCAGTTCAGTTAGGCTTCGTAAAATTCATATCTTCTTCCTGGTGCTAGCTCCTGAGTCTGATTTTGTACCCCTGGTAGCAGTAAACTAAGATCCCAACTTGCTATAGCTATTGGATCTAGACCTAGAAAATCTGAAACTTGCCCTGGGGCAATGGAAAGATTACTACCAGCGCTAGGATCATCATAGGCTAAGTCATAGAACAAATTGTACTTAGTGCTATTTGTTATTTGAAGAACCGTCGGGTTGGCTGCAATAGTCTGAAAACTTGCTAGGCCTGCTTGGATAGGCACGCTGGCCCTAGCTGGACCGAGCATCTCTAATTAAAACTATATACTTTCCTCCCTCAAGCATTGCTCCTTGTTCGGGAGTTAATTCGGTGAACAGTTGTTCTTGACTAACAACAGAAGAGTTAGAACTAGAAGTGATGCTGTCGATATTTAACATGGTTTTTCTCCTTGTTGAATTAGGTCATGCAGAGAAAATGAGGTAAGTTTTAAGGCGTGGCATATTTGCAGGATGAATTTGCGGCTGTAACCATCGAAATTTTGTTCTGCATTTGCTGAAATTATCCAATGATTCAACTAGTCCCCAAAGAAAGCATCTTTTTCTTGATAGTTACTAAATGAATCTCTCTGCATATCACTCTCTACGATGACTTTTAGTCTTTATGCACTCAGATCGGAAAAATTTTGAAAAATCGGTGAAATCCATATACAGCAAAATTGGCATTGTCAGTATAAGTTGTAGTTGAGGTCATAAATTTGTGTTCCTTGATAAATAACTAATATCATGTCCGAATAATTAGTTATGATTACCACAGTCATTGCACCCTACCCCCTATTCCCCTCCCCGCTTGCGGGGCTACGGTGTACACACATCTCTCTACAAAACCATAATGTTGTAGATCCTCCTAAATCCTCCTTAAAAAGGAGGACTTTGAGAGGTTTTTGCCCCCCTTAAAAAGGGGGGTTGGGGGGATCAAAAGCTTATGGGGCAACTCTTAAAGACTTGTGTGTACACCGTAAGCTTGCGGGGAGGGGAGACGAAGCGTAGCTTTGTCGGGGTGGGGTTCTTCGGGTTTAATAAGTAATCAAGCGGACACGATATAACTTCGGAAATTCAAATCAGTCAATCAACTTGAAAATTGCACATTAGCCTACGGAATAAAGATCGATATCATATGGATTGTCAGGACTTGGGTCGTTTTGAAACTCATATAACCCATCAGTTAAAGTGTATTTTTTTAATTTTTTGTAGTCAATTCTAACGTCAGCATCAAATTCAATGGTTAATTCACCTCCACTGTACATAGTCCATATATAACCGCCTCCAGGTGTTAGAAGATCGCCTCTTACTGTACCATCTATACCGTAATCGTAAGGGATATCGTATCCCGTTTTGTTTCTAATTTCAAAAACCTCGTAGCCACCACTAATTGTTTCAGTAACTTGTTCGTCAAGTTCTTCAATTAAACCAAAATATTCTAGGTATGTTTTATTGTTTAACATGGGCTTTCTCCTTTTTTAATTAAGTCATGCAGAGAGAATTAGGGAGCTTTTAAGATATTTAATATTTTGGTGATTAACTTGCAGATGTAACTATCAAAAATTTGTTCTGTATTTGACGAAATTATCCAATGATTTAGCAAGCAACCAAAAAAGTATCTTTTTTGTGGTATTTACTCGTTAACCTCTTTGCATATCAATCTTTACGACGACTTTGAGTTTTTATGTACTTGGATCAGAATTATTCTGAAAAACCTGGTAATATCATGTCCGTATAATTAGTTATGATTTCCACAGTCATTGCACCCCACCCCCAGCCCCTCCCCGCCTGCGGGGAGGGGAGACAAAGCATAGCTTTGGCGGGGTGGGGTTCTTCAGGTTTAATAAGTAATCTAGCGGACATGATATAAATCCTTATGCATAAAAAAATCGGGGCACTTGCCCCGATCTTATATTGTATTCAGCTTTTTGTCCCAGATTTTTGAGTGGTTACATCTTTAATCTGAACCAAGACAGGACAATCTAACCTCGGAAATTCAAATTAGTAAATCGACTTGAGAATTGCAGATTAGCCTACGCCATAGATATTGAAATCATATGGATTGCCAGCACTTGAGTCATATTGGAACTCATAGACTCTTCCATCAGCTAAATTGTATTCTTTGTATTGTTCGTAGCCAGCTCGGTCATCACTGTCAAAGTTAATGATTCCTCCGCTGTAAGCAGTATATACCCATGTTTCGTTTGCAGGTAATGTAAATGGCGTATCATCTAAAGAAAAGTTAACGTCAAATCCCACTGTGTTTTTAATGGTAAAAACTTCATAACCGCCACTAATTGTTTCAGCAGCTTGTTCGTCAAGTTCTTCAATTAAACCAAAAGATTCTAGGCAGTTTTGATTAGTCAACATGGTTTTTCTCTCTTTGCTAATTAGGTCATGCAGAGATAATTAGGTAACTTTTAAGAAGTTGCATATTTGTGGCTGTAACCATCGAAATTTTGTTCTGTATTTGACGAACTTATTCAATGATTCCGCTATTCCCCAAAAAAAGCATCTTTTTAAATGAACTTCCCTGCATATCACTCTCTACGATGACTTTTAGTCTTTATGCACTGAGATCACAATTTTTTTGAAAAATCTGTAAAATCCTTACGCAGCAAGGAATTAGCTTTTGTCCCTCTGGCTGTATAATTGTAATCAGCTATGTTTCAAACAGCGGCAAGTATTCCATGCAACCCCGACAGGGCATTGTTGAAATCTTTTCTACCTTTGTGCAATTTGATGTAGATCAATTTAGTGGTTGGGCAACAGATGCCAAACTGCGACGCAGTATGAAAGTTTGCCTGGAGTCGTCAACTGAGAAATCAGATACCTTTTGGGCACTTTACTGGTATAAAGTTTGGCAGACTGAATCTAGTGCTGTGGCACTTGCACATATTTCTGCTTACTTACAAGAGGTGTGCTATTGGACTGCCAGAAAATTTGCCCTCAACTTTCCCACGCAGTCGTCTGTAGCCGACTGTTTTCAGATGGCGATCGCTCATATTAACAAAATACTCAAAAATTTCAACCCTCAATACAGTTCGCATTTAAAAGCCTATGCAGAATTAACTTTTGAATCGATTATCAAAGATGCACTGCGTTTACACCGAGAAGCAGACATTTGCTCAGACTGGGCATTATTGCATAAACTCAGCCGCAAACGACTAGTGCAGTCATTACAAAATGCCGGATTCAACAAAGAAAGCATCGAGAGTTATGTTTTAGCTTGGGAATGCTTTAAGGAACTCTACACGGGTGACAATACAAAAATTCGTCAGCTTCCCAAACCAGATGCTCGAACTTGGGAGGCTATTAGTAATCTTTATAATGCAGAACGTTTTAGCCGATTGAGTTCACCCACTGCCGCAATCAATCAGCAAACCATAGAAACCTTGGTATTATCTGCTGCTAAAGCTGCCCGTAATTTCCTTTATCCTCAGATTGTTTCCGCAGACGCTCCCCTCAAAGAAGATGAGGGTAATTTATTAGATATATTGCCTGTAGATTTGCAAACATCTTTACTAACGGAAATTATTGAACAGGAAGAAGCTGTGAATATGCGATCGCAGCAAGCTCAGTTAAACCAAGTTTTGCACCAAGCGATCGCTGCACTCGATGCTGAGTCTCAAAAAGTACTAGAAGCTTACTATGTTCAACAACTGACTCAACAAGAAATTGCTGCACAGTTAGAAATTAAGCAATATACTGTTTCTCGTCGCCTGAGCAGCATTAAAAAGTCATTGCTCCTGACTCTCACGCAATGGAGTCAAAATACCTTGCATATTTCCCCAAAATCCGACGTAGTAGATGCCATAAACACAAGTTTAGAGGAATGGCTCAAAGTCCAATATAGCCATACCCAAATTCAATCAGTAGGCAAGAAATAATTTTGTCTCTTCCCTCTCCCTAAAACATGGTCTTTATATGGAGCCATTCTCAAATTATTTATGTTGAACCCACCTGCCCCATTCACTATTGACTCACAGCATTTATACTTGGAAATTACTCAATTTCCAGAAGTGCAAGAACAACCATACTCAACAGTTGGTGCTTGTCAACGTGGGTGGATAAATCAAAAATGCTTGCAAGCATTTTTGCCTTGGTTCCAGGAGGAAATGGCTCCCACCGCCAGAGTTTATCCTAACAGTGCGGCATTGCCGAGTTTTTGGGAAGTAGTTAATGGCACAGCTATTACTTTCGATCGCGATCGCCTGGTATTAATTCCCACCCTGGCGATGGATGGCGATGAGTTACGCGTACCGCAGGAATGGGTAGATATACCAGAGTGGGTTGCTGACTATTACATAGCAGTACAAGTCAATCCCGATGATGGCTGGATGAGGATTTTTGGCTATACAACCCATCAAATTCTGAAAACAAAAGGGGTTTATGATGCTGGCGATCGCACTTACAGCTTGGAAAAAGAAGATTTAATTCCAGATATTAATGTGCTGTGGGTTACACGCCAACTCGATCGGTCAGAAACCTTACGTGCCGAGATTGCACCTTTAGATCCGATTGGCAAAACCCAGGCGGAAAACCTCTTAGAAAGATTAGGCGATCGCGATGTGAAATTCCCGCGTTTAGCAGTTCCATTTTCACTCTGGGGTGCGCTCTTGGCACATAGCGGTTGGCGAAAAAAGTTGTATGAACGGCGTCAGGGTTTACTCATACAGCGATCGATTCCGCAATGGTTGCAGACAGGAGTAGCCAATTTAGCCCAACAGTGGGGATGGGAAAAAAGAGAATTCGTTGCCGTACCTGTGGGAATGCGGAGTGCAGAACCAGTTCTCGGCTTGTCTCGACAAATAATAATTGCAGAGCAAACATACGAGTTACGCATTTTCCCAAAAAGCGCTTCTGAGAACTATGTTTGGCGCTTTGAATTGCGAAGTACAACTCTTAATGGTCAAATTCCGGCTGGGTTTAAGCTCCGACTGCTAACGGAAGACTTACAAGCTTTTGAAAATAATCAAGATACGGCAACAACTGCTGTAGATATGTTGTATTTGGAAGTAATTTTGGAACTAGGAGAAGGATTAGTTTGGGAAATAGAACCCACACCTGAAGACTATGAGCGAGAGATTTTGCGGTTTTAAGTATTACCTTCAAAAATCTTCACGTTTAGCCTCTATTATTTACTCTTAAACTGAATTTCACAACACACAACAACCTATTTAGTAACCAAGATATATATAGCAGGGTGTAAGGGCACGGCAGTGCCTATTGGTGTCAATTAACTTGAAACCCTTGTCAGGACGTGATATTGAGTTCATTCACTTATGGTTACTCACAGCGTCATCTCACCCCGGTTTTGTCTAAACCCAAAACCGCCTTTCCCCGATGCCTTGGGGCTACGGTGTACACACAAGTCAAATTACCCCCCTCAATTCTCCCTTGTAAAGAGGGGGAAGCCGGAAATCCAGTTCCAAATGTTGTAGATCCTCCTAAATCCTCCTTAAAAAGGAGGACTTTGAGAGGTTTTGTGCCCTTAAAAGGGGGGTTGGGGGGATCAAAAGCTGATGGGGCAATTCTTAAAGACTTGTGTGTACACTGTAGCCTTTCCAATGGGAGGGTTAGGGTGGAGTAAAACGTATGCGTTACAAGGGTTTGAGCTTAAGTTAACACCAATGGGTAGTGTCCTGCCCCTATGGATACACTCAACATCTAGGGAGAACTAGCTGTGGACAAGTTAATCATCTTAAAGTTAGGGGAGGGAAACTTTGAACAAGGGTTTACCGTAACTCTACAGATTGGCGATGAAAATGTCCGCCCGACTGTAGAAATCACAGGTGAGCTTCCCCCCAACCCAGAAATTCTCCGCGATTATCACCGTTGGCAATCTATTTATCGTAATTTAAAGTTGCCATCTCGTCCGATTGGTTTACCTAAAGAACTTAACCAAGCCCCCAGCCTAGAATACTGCCAGCAGGTGAGTGAGGAATTTAAAGTCAGTTTTAATACTTGGCTTGCTTCCGATTCCTTTCGTTCTATCCGCGAGAAATTGTTAGAAAAACTCATGCTTGCGGATAATATTCGGATGCTTTTACAAACCAAAGACTTGCGATTACAGAAATTCCCCTGGCATCTTTGGGATTTGATAGAACGCTATCCCCAGGCGGAAATAGCCCTGAGCGCTCCTGGTTACGAACAAGTCAACCTTAACCGGATAGCAACTACATCCAACAAAGTAAAAATCTTAGCGATTTTGGGTAACAGTCAAGGTATTGATACCAAAGCAGATCAGGCGCTACTTAATTTGTTACCCAATACAGATATCACTTTTTTAGTTGAACCACAATGCCTTGACCTTACCGATCAGCTATGGGAGCAGAATTGGCAGATTCTATTTTTCGCCGGACATAGTTCCACTCAGGAAACGAATCAAACAGGAAAAATCTACATTAATCAAACAGAAAGTCTCACAATTAGCCAGTTAAAGTATGCCTTAAAAAAGGCAGTAGAACGAGGTCTAAAACTAGCGATTTTCAATTCCTGTGATGGTTTGGGATTGGCATGGGAGTTTGCAGACTTACATATTCCCCAAATTATCGTGATGCGAGAGCCTGTACCCGATCGCGTGGCGCAACAGTTTTTAAAGTATTTTTTGGAAGCCTTCGCACGGGGAGACTCGTTGTATTTAGCCGTCAGGGAAGCACGAGAAAGGTTACAGGGACTAGAAAACCAATTTCCCTGCGCTACATGGTTGCCTGTCATCTTTCAAAATCCGGCTGAGATGCCGTTGAATTGGGGGGAATTGTTTAGAAATACACCCAATCTTCCTGCATCTTTGTCTCAAACCACGCCTGTTAGAGAAACCACAAATCGCCTTGGCTTCTCATCGATCTTACTGGCGAGTATGGTAGTAACTGGAATATTAATCGGGATCAGGTATTTGGGCGTGCTGCAACCATTAGAGTTAAATGCATTTGACCAACTAGTACGCTTGCGTCCTCGTGAAAAACCAGACTCACGCCTACTAATTGTGACTGTGACTGAAGAAGATGTCCAGGCGCAAAAACCGGAAAAACCTCAAGGTTCGTTGTCAGACAAATCACTTGCCCAACTATTAGAAAAATTAGAGGCATATCAAGCACAAGTTATTGGTTTGGATATATACCGAGATTATCCAGTGGGTAAGGATTATCCAGCATTGGCAGCAAGGATGCGAAAAAGCGATCGCTTTGTGGGTGTGTGTCAACTCAGCGATTCTCAAGCCGGAAAACCAGGTGTAAAACCACCCCCAGAAGTTTCTTCACACAATCTCGGTTTTAGCGATATTGCCATCGATTCAGATAATGTTGTGCGTCGCCATCTGTTAGCGTTAACTCCTGCGCCCTCATCTCCTTGTACTACACCTTATGCCCTGAGCGTTCAACTTGCGCTGCGTTACCTATATACAAAAGGAATTCGGTTGCAATTTAACCCTGATGGCGCGTGGCGATTAGGGAAGGTGACATTTAAACCAATAGAAGCTCATACCGGAGGTTATCAAAGAGTTGACGCTTTGGGACACCAAATTTTATTAAATTATCGTTCTTCTGGTTCCCCAGAAGCGATACCTTCGGCAGGCTTCGCCAACGCACCAAGTATGACCTTACAAGAAGTGCTAACAGGTAAGCTCAATGCCAATGCAGTCAAAGGCAAAATAGTCATTATTGGCACAACAGCAGAAACTTTTGGTGATTACTGGTTAACTCCTTACATCACTCCTCAAGGAAAATTACAGGCAATACCAGGAGTATTTTTACAAGCCCAAATGGTCAGTCAACTGCTCAGGGCTGCTTTGGACGGACAACCTCTGTTGTGGACTTGGCCGCTTTGGGGTGAGGTAATTTGGGTTTGGGGTTGGTCTTTTTTAGGCGGTTTATTTACTGCTTATCTGCACCGATTCATTTACTTAACCTTGGCAGGAGGAATAGGCATTATCAGTTTATACGTTAGCTGTTTTATATTTTTAATTGTATATAGTTGTTGGGTTCCCCTGATTCCTGCTATGTTGGCTTTAGTAAGTAATAGTTTAATAGCTACAACTTACTTAAACATGAAATTTAAAAATTAATATTGAAGAAAAAGTCAGAATTCAGGAGTCAGAATTCAGGAGTCAGAATTCAGATGAAAAGCTATTGGCAAACAATACAATTAATCGCGGCATTGGGAATGACTTTGTGGGGAATTATCGGCTATTCTCCAATGATTTGGATAACACCCGTTGCAGCCACTCCTAAGAAATTTTCGCCTCCTCCGCCTCCTCCAGACAGGGGTGCAACAGGCGATCGCGGCGGGGCTGCAAGTCGTGGTTGTGGTGTTGGCAATCAGTCGGTTATTGGACTTGTACCTGTATACAAAGAGACAGTCAATCAAGGACAAGCACAAGCTGTTGCTGTTACTAAAGTTTGGGGTTTGACGAATGAGGAATATCCAACTTTTTGGTTTTTTGTCCCTTATCAAAAATCTCTAATTGATTCCATTGAGTTTGTTGTCAAAGATGAGTCAAGTAAACAAAGTCAAACTCTTTACCGAACAGTAGTAACAATACCAGAAGTACCAGGAATTATTAGCATTCCCTTAAGCGCAAATACTTCACCATTGCAAGTAGACAAGATGTATCACTGGTTTTTGAAGATAAAAGTCATTTGCAATCCACAACAACCTCCAGAACGAGAGTATGTGGAAGGATGGGTGCAACGAGTCAATCCAAATCCTAAATTAGTAGATAGCCTGAAGCAAGCAACTCCTCAGCAACGGGTAAACCTTTATGCCGAGAATGGTATTTGGTACGATGCCTTGACTACTTTGGCTGAATTACGTCTTAGCAAACCTGAAGATCCAACTTTAGCGGTGGAGTGGATGAATTTGCTTCAATCCGTAGATTTAGAGAATTTAGCTAAACAACCTTTGACAGAATGTTGCCAAGCTGATGCAAAGTCGAAAGCAGCCAAAGTGCTGCCCTCTACGAACTAAATGTAAGTCTGTAGCGACTACTCCCAAGTTTGTAGCGACTACTCCCAAGTCTGTAGCGACTACTCTCAAGTCTGTAGCGACTACTCCCAAGTCTGTAGCGACTACTCCCAAGTTTGTAGCGACTACTCCCAAGTCTGTAAGGACTACTCCCAAGTCTGTAAGGACTACTCCCAAGTTTGTAGCGACTACTCTCAAGTCTGTAAGGACTACTCCCAAGTCTGTAAGGACTACTCCCAAGTCTGCGCTATATAGCAATCCTAAATCATTCGTGAAAAATTAGATCCCCGACTTCTCAGAGAAGTCGGGGATCTGGACATCGCACATTTTCACAACTCATTTAGGATTGCTATATATGCCGAGATATTACTGAGATCAGCTAAAAATTTTACGAGCAGAAATTGCGATTTATGCTGAACCGAAATCGGGTTTAATTGAGGCAAGCTAGCTCTAGAAGTATCTTAAAAGAGCAAATTTATGTCTCGTCAAAAACGTACATCCCGCGTTTTAGAAAAAGCTGAATTAAGAGCATCTGGGATGAAATCGATTCTTCCAAGCATTAAATTTGATGAAGATTATACTTTAGGAAAACTGATTGAGTCAATCGAACAGTTGCGTAACAAACTTGATGTTCATAATAGCGCTTTAGCTATAGTTGATTCTTCTTTAACAGAAGTTGAAGAGATGGAAAAAAACTTGAGGCAGCTTTCTGAGAAAATGTTAATGGTGGTTGCTATCAAGTACGGCAAAGACAGCGCTGAATATGAAATGGCGGGTGGTGTTCGCAATAGCGATCGCCTCCGTAAAATGAGAGCGAGCCGCTTAAAAAATGTTGCTGAACAAGCATCAGATAAGAATGGAAAAACTGGATAGAAAACTAAACACTTAACCGAGTTTTCGGGAATACTTGTGTAAATGCGTAACCATTTAAGTAGGTCGGCGTAAATAATTATTGTTGGGCAGGGGGCAGGGGGCAGGGGGCAGGGGGCAGGGAGAGAAAGAGTTTGAGCCTTATTTACTTTTCTTTACATAGTTTGGTTTTATTGCATTGACTTACTTACGCTCTATTGACTATTACAATTAAATGGCGATCGCAAACGAATTTAGATGGATGTTATCGGGAACTCCGTAATAATTTTACTGTTGCTATTGAACGTCGCGATCGCAATAAAAAATTTATAAGGGACTTCCAAATCAAAAAATATCCAATTAACTCCTGTGGGGTGGGCGACACGAGATCCCAGTTTATATGGTAATACGGTTCAGTTAAGGCTAAAACTCTTTATCAAAGTCAATTTTTTTAACGAACCGCAGAGGCACAGAGGGAACAGAGAGAGGAAAACAATGCTTAACTGAACCGTATTGGTTTATATGGCGCTCATGTTGCCCACCCCACAGTATTGGATAATTTATTTTTTGGAGTTCCCTAAGTCGTTGGGGAAGCTGGAATAGAGGCGGTATGGAAGTTTAAAAACGCGATGCACTCTTTAATCAATGTCAAATGTAGATGCTCCTTTCTGCTCTTCTCAGCTTTTTATGGCAAGCGCACAGATACACTACCTGCATGGGCTGGCAAACCTTCTGCCTCTGCTAAGGTGACAGCTGCTTTGCCTATTGTCTGTAATGATTGTTTATCACATTCTAAAAAAGTAATTCGTTTGAGAAAGTCGTAGACACTCAAACCAGAAGCAAAGCGGGCAGAACGGGCAGTTGGCAGTACATGATTGGGGCCTCCTAAATAATCGCCAATCGCCTCTGGAGTATAGCGTCCTAAAAACACGCTGCTTAAGCACACTTAATTTGATTGGCCAGGAGTTGCGGGTTATCCACGCACAATTCCACATGTTCTGGAGCTAGTTGATTGAGCAGTGGTATACTCTCGGCTAAATCGTTAACCAGAATTACAGCTGCATAATTTTGCCAACTTGCACTAGCAACTTTTCTGGTGGGTAAATCGGCGAGAATTTTTTCAACAGCCTTGATTACTTGTTGCGCGAAGATTTCGGAATCAGTAATTAAGATTGACTGGGCATTAGGATCGTGTTCTGCTTGCGATAGTAAATCCCAGGCAATCCAATCTGGGTTGTTCTGGCTGTCGGCTACCACTAAAATTTCTGAAGGGCCAGCGATGCTATCAATGCCAACAGTGCCAAAGACTTGACGCTTGGCTTCAGCAACATAAGCATTACCAGGGCCAACAATTTTATCTACCGGGGCAATGCTTTCTGTACCATAAGCTAATGCTGCGATCGCTTGCGCCCCACCAATGCCATATATTTCTGTCACACCAGCAACTTGAGCAGCAGCCAATACGACAGGATTAATCTCACCACCAGGCATCGGTACTGTCATGACAATTCTTTCAACACCAGCAATTTTCGCTGGTAAGGCATTCATCAACAAAGAACTCGGATAGCTAGCCCGTCCTCCTGGAACATAAATTCCCACTTGCGACAGCGCTACCCAATTCAATCCCAGTCTTACCCCCACTGCATCGGTGTAGCCAATATCTTGCGGTAGTTGTTTTTGATGGAAAGCCACAATCCTCTCAGCAGCAAATTCCAGCGCCGCCAAGACATCGGCAGGACATTGGGCTGCGTGTTCGGCAATAAAGGTTTCGCTAAGATGCAAAGACTGGAGATTGTTGCGATCGAAGCGGCTAGTATAGTCCTTAACTGCGGCATCACCACGCACTTTGACATCAGCTAGAATCTCACGTACTGTCCCACTAACATCAACTGTAACTTCCCGGCGATCGCTTACAAGAGTTTTGAATTTGACAGAAAAATCTTTGTCGGTAGTTTGAAGTAGCTGCATGGACAGTACCTTAAAAGCAGTGAGGTCAATAATCAGTTTAACTCCTGATTAACTTGCTCGATATGACTGTGGCTTATATCCATCACTCTTTTCAGATGTAAGCTGAAAGAAAGCACAAAAGATTATGAGTTAACATCCTATGCAGCAGTCCACAAGAGGCAATTACCGGGATCTTTGGCGGCAGCTTGTTACTTTGGCTGCAATCTTTGGTGCTTTCTTTATCAACGTCGTATCGAACATTTTTCCGCTCAATGGACTTAGCATCGGGGAAATTTCCAATACTTTATTTAAAAATGTCCTGATTATCCCCGCCAATTACGCCTTTGCAATCTGGGGGCTGATTTACCTGGGGTTGTTTGCTTTTGGGGTATATCAAGCTCTACCTAACCAACGAGATGAGCCTGATTTACGTAAGACAGGTTATTTGTTGGTAATTGCCTGTGTTGCTCAAAGTATCTGGGTGTATCTGTTTTTGTCTCGGTTTTTTGCTATTTCTGTCATTGCAATGCTCTTGATTCTGTTGCCCCTGATTGCCGTTTATGTGCAGTTAGAAATTGGCAAATCGCGTGTACCTCGGCTGAAAAAATGGTGTATTCACTTTCCGATTAGCATTTATCTAGGCTGGATTAGCGTGGCGACTATTGTCAACGTAGCGTGTGCCTTGGATTTTCACGGGTGGAACGGTTGGGGGATTTCTGCTGTAATCTGGACTCTGATCATGGTATTAATAGCAACAGCAGTTGCAGTAGTTATGGTCATCCAGCGTCGAGACATCGCTTATACAGGAGTAACAGTCTGGGCATTGGTAGCGATCGCACTCAAGCATTTTGATAACTCAATGCTTAGAAATACTGTATTGGTTTTGGCAATTTTCCTAGTTTTAACCGCAACGATTAACAGCTTACGCGCCCAACAAGAACATATTTAAGTATGATGACCTAACCACCCCACAATAAATAGCTGTCAGTGCTTTAACCCAAGTTTTTCTAGTCCTCTTCTAGAGGACTTGCACCATTAGACAGGGAATTCTATTCCCTGGCGGTCTGTATTGCATAATAGCTGTCAGTGCTGTATGCAACCCCCAAAACTAAACAGTTAAAAATTCTTTTATGCTCAAAATTTCTAACCTTAACGTTTATTACGGCGAAAGCCATATTCTCCGCAATGTAGATTTGAGTGTACCATCGGGGCAAATGGTTTGCCTAATTGGACGCAATGGTGTCGGAAAAACTACCTTACTCAAAACTATCATGGGTTTACTCAAACCCCGTAGCGGTACTATTAATTTAGCTGAAGAATTAATCAACTCCAAATCTCCAGACCAAAGGGCAAAGTTGGGAATTGGTTATGTCCCCCAAGGACGAGAGATTATCCCTCGGTTGACAGTTCAAGAAAATCTACTGTTGGGATTGGAAGCTAGACGTAAACCAGTAAAAAAAGCAGAAATTTCAGAGGAAGTTTTTAGCTTATTTCCGGTGTTAAAAACCATGCTTTCGCGGATGGGTGGTGATTTAAGCGGAGGACAGCAGCAACAATTAGCGATCGCACGTGCTTTAATGGGAGAACCTCAATTACTCGTCTTAGATGAACCCACCGAAGGTATTCAACCCTCCATCATCCTAGAAATTGAAGCCGCAGTCCGTCGCATCGTCGAAACCACAGGCATTTCGGTTTTATTGGTAGAGCAACATTTGCACTTTGTCCGTCAAGCTGATTACTATTACGCTATGCAAAAAGGTGGTATTGTCGCCTCCGGTTCCACAACCGAACTCAGCCAAGATGTGATTCAACGCTTTTTAGCTGTTTAATTTTGGAGGTATCTATATCAATAGTATCAGAAGCAATCAAGTCTGCTGCTTCTTGTAAAAGCTCATGCTGTTCCTTTTGAATTGCTTCCAAGCGATGAGAAATTTCTGCTAATCGCTGTTGTTTCTTTGGTTGAAAATTTTCAGGTAGTAAAGCTGGTAGATTATCAGTTTTTTTAGCACCTGTGATTTGTTGAACAACAAAACTGCCAACTTTAGTTAAGGATTGAAAACTAACTTGAATCAAAGCCTGAAGCAATTTGAACGGAACTTGCAGTATTGACCAACTAGCTGTTTCAATTAAGCGGACAATTGCTTTGATGATGCTCCAAATGAGAGCAAGTGCAAACAGCAAAATTACTACACTAATAATTGGGTGATTAGTCGCCCAACCTAGTATTTGAACTAACTTAAAAAATATTGGGTGTTGTGTCAGCCAATCACTCGCAGAAGATGCGATCGCATCTTTAACTGCGCCCGATGTTGTACTCTTAAATTTATCAGCAGTTTGCCAAGTTTGCTCTAAGCTTGTCGTAACTGTATCAATTGCTTTATCAGTCGTTGTAGTGGCTGTTGTCTTCAAAGACTCACCAGCTTGTTGTGCTGAATTACTTAGAGAGTTAACACTTCCACCCACAAAATCTTTCACATTTTGCAAGCGTTGTAAAACTCCGTTAGGCAAATGTATGTTTATTTGGAATGTCATAAAACATTTTACCGAGGTTGAAATCTAACCCGCAATCCATCTTTCGGGCGATTAGTGGGAACCACAACTTCCTCTAAACTTTGATTGGGTAATATCTCCCAATGATAATTGCGTAGAAGATGAGCAGCAACAATCTTCATTTCCATTTTGGCAAAGGCTAGGCCAATACAGATGCGTGGCCCACCGCCAAAACCAACTAAACTAAAAGGATACTTTTTATGTTCTTGGCGCTGGGGACTGAAACGGTCTGGTTCAAAAAGGTCTGGTTCAGAATAAATTTCTGCAATTCGGTGAGTAACTCCAATTGAATAGTATAACTGCCAACCAGCAGGAACGTGATAACCTTTAAACTCAAAGTCTTTAATTACGCCACGAAACCCGCCTCCGACAGGTTGATGCAATCTTTCAACTTCCCACAAAACCTGCTCTAAATAGGGCATTTTCCCTAATTGTTCTAAATCCAAGTCACCTTGACTTGCAAGTTGCAATTGTTCAACTCTTGCTTTTTCGAGTACTTCTGGATGACGCGCTAACTCTACACACAACCAAGTCAGCATCGAAGTAGTAGTTTCATGTCCAGCAAAAAGTAATAGTAAGGCCTGAGCGATGAGTTCTTTTTCACTCATCCGGTTCCCTTCTTCATCTTGGGCTTGCACTAATAAACTCAGAGCATCTTTTGTTGGATTTTGCTGACGTTCTCTGACAACACGAGTTAGATGCTCTAAAATCTGATTACGAGCAGCTATCGCTTTACCAAATGTTGTAAATGGCAAGGGCAACGGATTAATCGCAAACAGTCCATTTGTCATGGCTGCAAACAACTTGCTAAAACGTACACATTCAGGGCCGGGACGCGTACCCAACAATAATTGACTAGCAATATCAAACGTCAGTTGTTTAAATTCTTGGAACCAAGTAAATTCCTGCTGCTTCTCCCACTTTTGCAGATAACTACGTGTAATATCTTCCATCGTGGATACATAATTCGCCAATGCTGGGCCATGCAATGCTGGCATCATCAAGCGACGGTTTCTGCGGTGTTCTTCTCCATCTTGCAGAAAAAGCGATTCACCCAGTATTGTCTTGAAATTATCAGGCCATCCATCGCGCCAAGAAAAATTCTCCATTTGGCTTGACAAAACCAACTCTAATGCTTCCGGCCCGACCATCACTACAGTCGGTCTGCCAAGAAGATGAGTTTTGAAGATGGGCCCATGCTGGCGATAGCGCTTTTTAGCAAAATCGCGGTCGAAAACAAAGGAGAGTGTTTCACCTAATACAGGCAAACCAAAGCTTCCAGGAGGAATTTGATGACTTTTCATATCTCTAAGGGTAGCTATGAAAAAGTTAACACGATATTCCAACTCTGCTGCGTTAGCAAAGCTCGCCGTAGGCATCGCAACACCCCAAAATATTCTTAGTACTTTCAAATATCTTTGTCTCTTGCACCCGTAACTCAAAACCTGTCATCTGTCATGACATTTCTTAAGATTACATAATAATTTTACAGAAATGTAATATTACTTTTTATTCAATAAAATTGCTGAACGTTAAGATGTTGTGGATCTATTGTTGAAAAGTCAAAATTCTATGCATCTGGATTTACCACAACTGATTAAATCACTCGGCTATTTTGGGGTCTGGGCGATTGTCTTTGCTGAATCTGGCTTGTTAATTGGTTTTTTTCTGCCTGGGGATAGCTTATTGTTCACCGCTGGATTTGTTGCATCTCAGAATTTATTGAACATTTGGGTTCTGATAATTGGTGCTTTTGTTTGTGCAGTCTTAGGTGACAATGTTGGCTATGTGACTGGGCATAAATTTGGCAGAAGACTATTTAAAAAGGAAGATTCATGGTTGTTCCATAAAAAACATCTTGTGAAAACTCAAAACTTTTATCACCAGCACGGTAAAAAAACGGTTGTTTTAGCACGCTTTTTACCGATTGTACGGACTTTCGCGCCCATTGTGGCTGGGATTGGTGCAATGCATTATCGCACATTTATGTCTTACAACTTAATTGGTAGCTTTCTTTGGACATTCGGCATTACCCTGTTAGGGTTTTTCTTAGGAAAATCTCTGCCACCTGAACAAGTAGATAAGTATTTGTTACCGATTATTGGATTAATTATAGTTATTTCTTTAGTACCATCGATTATTCATTTGGTACAAGAAAATAGAGCAAAAGAAGTTGAAATATTTTTCAGATTTTGTGTAGAGATTTAAGTATATTTATTTACTGAATGTTGATAAAAGTTGGGGTTGTATGGCTAAATTGTCTAACGAATTAGAACGCTATTTTTTTGAAGAAGATCGACCATCAAAAGTAACTTTGGCAGAGATTTTATTATTAGCAAAAGAAAGAATTTTTGGATTTTTGCTGGTTATCTTGTCTTTACCTTCTGCTTTACTGGTTCCCGCACCTGGATACTCGACTCCTTTCGGCATCCTGATTTTTCTATTAGCAATACAGCTAATTGCTTAGGTGCCAAAACCCCCTGGCTACCCAAGCGGATGATGAATCATCCTATGCAACTTACAACAGTTCAGGGGTTTTTGAAAGCAGGGATTCCTTGGTTAAAAAGAATTGAAGCGATCGCTCGTCCTCGTCTAAGCTATATCTGTACTACTTTACCTGGTAGAGTGACCATTGGTATAGCGATCGCCTTGATGGCAATTTCCATGATGATTCCGATTCCAGGAACTAATACCCTGCCAGCAATGGGAATTTTTGTAACAAGCTTTGGCTTATCGGAAGATGATGGTGCTATTAGCCTGGGTGGTTTAGTTATGTGTGTGCTGGGGGGTGTTTTAACGACTTCCATCCTAGTGGCATTGGTTTGGGGTGGTTCGAGTCTGCTTGACATTATCAAGACTTGGCTAGGTCGTTAAATAGCAAAAATACTACTTGAAGAGAATGACACACAAACATCAGAGGTTGATAAGCTAAAACACATCTAATTTGCAGATGAAAATTTTCTCTATATCTTGTGAGGTGGACATCTTGCCCGCCCTAATTATGGAACTTGAATGCTGATTAGCTTAATACCCTGATGACTTCCTTAAATATCAACCTGTATCTGTTCCTAGAAAATCTCCTATTTTTCCTAATTGCGACACTTTTTATTGTGGTTGTGAACTGGGGATGGAAAAACGCAAAGCCTTATACTCTACCTTTACCATTTCCCGGTTGGTATAAAATCTGGTTTGGCTCAGTGCAACTGCTAGCAGTAGTGCCGCCATTAGTGGTCATGCTATTGTGGGGTGTATGGTGGGGCGATCGCACGGTGTTAGCTGTGCTTGCTTGGTATTTTATCGTTTTAGGGTTGCAAATTATCTCTGAAAGAGTGGCACTCAGGCAGTTGCAAAATGTCGTCTGGGTGATGGTTCCTTATATATATCTCCCTTACCGCTTCTGGCAGTTGTATGAGGGTTTGACACTTTTGGATTCTACCAGCGAGTTGCAGTGGGTACGATATTTATTGATTTTTGAATTGGTAATGTGGATTGTTAACTACGCAATAGATGTATCTCAATTGCCGCGGCTGTTTCGTTGGGAAGTAGAATCAAATGACGCTAGCTAGGGATTAATTGCAGAATTAGCCATTTTTACTAAAGAAGTGCGTTCGCCAGCTTTTAATCCAAAAACATATTGCACACCCTGTTGTCTCCAAGTCAAGGTAGCATCTGAGCAACCAGCACCACAAGTAAAATCTACAAAATAACCAGTAATGCCCTTAGCTAAAGATACACGTTTTCCAGTCAGGCTGGGTGTTTTGCGGGTTATGGCTGAAGCAGAAACAACACCTAAACGACAGGCAGAAGCACCATTACAGTCTGGACTATAAGCCAGTAAAATATCATACTTTTTTTGCGTAGCAGCTTCTATAGTTGCGTAAATTGGATTTTCACCATCCGACTCAGGAATAAACTTCGGTAAAAGAATCCGAATTTGAGTTTTTTGCTTTAATTTAGGCAGAATAGATTTAAAAACTGGGTTTACCTGAGTTTTAATCTGCTGCGCTATCAATTGGGACTGGTTATTTATATTGGCTATGGCTGACTTGTGAAAGCTGCTGACACTGACTAATAAAAATACGGCACACACAGCACTAGTATTTCTAAAGCTTAAAATCATCTTTGAAAACCTATTCGATCGAAAGTACTTATTTGTAATACCCAGATTTAGTATAAAAATACGCATTTAACAGATGATATAATGTCTGCCTTATTACTTACTAAACCCCAAGAACCCCATCCCGCCAAAGCTGCGCTTTGTCTCCCCTCCCCGCTTGCGGGGAGGGGTTGGGGGTGGGGTGCAATGTCTGTGGGAATCATAACTAATTATACGAACATGATATGAAGCGATCGCAATAACCAAGTATCTGCCATACACTAAAATTCGTGAGAGAGTTGACCTGGGGAACATCCTAGAGTCAAGATAAAAGGGTTGGATATCTTGTCAAAGTACTAAGCACATCCGATATCGCCTGATTTTCTTTCATTTCCCTGCTTTTAGGTT
This sequence comes from Nostoc sp. GT001, assembly GCF_030382115.1. NCBI lineage: Bacteria > Bacillati > Cyanobacteriota > Cyanophyceae > Nostocales > Nostocaceae > Nostoc > Nostoc sp. GT001. The sequence continues at coordinate 7,206,444 of NZ_JAUDRJ010000003.1, read as the reverse complement.
AAAGAGAAAGGCTATGGGTGATACTTATTAACGTGGCAAAAAACTGAAAAAAGTACGTGCGGATTGCTAAGACGTGCCTGGACGCAGAGGGTTAAGCCGTTGCACCCCGATGAAGCGTCAAGAAATAGCTGATTAAATCAAATTCTAAGCGATTTAATCATATATTTTGTAGCAGATACTTGTGGAAAAGAAAATGCTAGGTGTAAATGTTGTTATGAAAGTTGGCGATCGCGTCCGCGTTAAAGATTCGGTAGTGGTGTATCATCATCCTGAACATCGGAATCAGCCTTTTGACATCAAAGGTACAGAAGGCGATGTAGTAGCTATTGCCACCCAATGGCGAGACAGACCAGTAAGCGCTAATCTGCCGATTATAGTCCAGTTTGGTAAAAAGTTTAAAGCCCACTTGCGTGAAAATGAGTTAGAAGTCATCTAAAGCACTTATCGGCGGCGAAACCACTGAAATATATTCAGTTCGCCGCGCATTCTTTTAAGCTCTTGGCGGTTTTGTTCTGCTGTTGTATAATACCAATCACAATAACGCTGAAACTCCGACCGTGACCGAACTTCGTGGTAAAACTGATGGGTTGTTTGGTAAGCGGCAAAAGCTTCCTCAACTTCAGGTTGAGCAACTGGAATAATATAAGGTAAATTTTTTGACATAAAGTTAATAAAGTTAGAAGTTAGGACTTAGGAGTTGGGAGTGAGAAGTTTAGGCAATTACTACATTTCATAATTAACAATTCATAACTCATAACTCATAACTCCTAACTTTAATTAAAGCCAACCGCGTAAGCGATAAACTAAAGAACCAATATATTCTTTTAAAGCGATAGTAAATTGGTGTAAGTTATCAGTATCAGGTAATAAATTTAGTATAGCGGCTTTGGGAGTACTACCGAGTTCTTGCAACTCACCCTCACTAACTAGAAAGTCTGTAGGTGCAGGAATAGCATTGATTCCTTGACGCTGGAAAATCTGAAGCGATCGCGGCATATGCATTGCTGAAGTAACTAATAATACTTGATTTATCCCACGAGATAACAAGATTTTGCGGACATTTACAGCATTTTGATAAGTATTGAGAGAGTCAGGTTCTTGAACAATCGCCTCAGATGGAATACCAATTGATGTAAGTATTGTGGCCATATCTGCCGATTCTGGTGAACCACTTCCACGCCAATCAATGCGGCCGCCGCTCAGAATGATTATAGGCGCTTTTTTCTGCCGATAGAGCTGGGCAGCGTAGATAACGCGATCGCCTGATTCACTTAAATCGACGGTAGGTCTGGGGGGAAAAGCTGATTTTGTTGCGCCACCCAAAACCACAATCGCTTCTGCATTAGGTATTTGGACGGGTGGAAGATTTTGCCATTCTAGCGATCGCACTAATGATTTAGCAATCCAAGCATTGCTACAAAATAGCAGTAAAGTTAGGGAAAAAGCAATTGCGATCGCAGCAGTCCGCGGTCGTCTCCACAAAGTCACTAATGCTACTACCAAGCTTACACAGGCTAATCCTAGTGGATAAAAAAATAGCGGCAGTAATTTGGATAGATATAAAAACATATTATTAGGGCATGGGGCAGGGGAGCAGGGGAGCAGGGGAGCAGGGGAGAAGTAGCAAGTAAATCTTTCCCCTCGGTCACTGAGCGTTGGTCATTGAGCGTAGCCGAAATGAGCCGTTCGCGCAGCGTCTCGCAGAGAAGTGCTGCCCCTCTGCCCCTCTGCCTTTCGTGCCCTATTCCCAAATTACTACCTTTCCCAAAACTTGAAATTGAAACTACTTCCAGGAGCGCGACGGTAACGGCGACCGACTTTTCTGATTTGCCGTTTGTTGATCCTTTCATTCGTTGGTTCAACTTCTGTGTCTTCTGATTCTTCAACTTGCAACTGAGTTCTAGTTTCTTCCTTACTTCCCCACCACGCAGTAATCCAGCCTCCAGCTAAAGCACCTAATCCACCTAGCAAGATACTCATGGGTGCTGGATAGCCTAAATATACAAAGCCCAGCATGAAAAATAACCAGTATTTCAATCCTGTATCGACACCATCAGAGGAGGCGACAGATGGAGCTTGGGGGCTATTATCGGTTAAATTTGTGATCCAGCTTAAGATGAAACCGCCCATGATTCCTAAGAAGATGCTTAGGGCTGGTGCGGAGCCAGTCATTATTAATATAAATGTTAAAAATGCCCCAAATAATAGTTGAGACAAGAAGCTGGGAGAAATACTGAAAAGATCGTTCTTTTTGTCTGCCATAAAATAAAAAACTTATTTAACTAATTACTAATTCATAATTCGTAATTGAGTTGAAAATTACGAATTACGAACTTGTACTGAGCGCAGCCTCTCCAAGAGTTGTATTACGAATTACGAATTATTTTAATTGTGCCTCTTGTGGCTGAGTTGTATCCCAAATCTTTACATAAGGTTGTTCCTCTTCAGTGAAAGGTTCAGCTTGTTTGATTTGTGAGGCTAATAAATCGGCGGTGGCATCAGCAATATCACCAGTGCGGTTGTTCAAACGCTCCTTTAGAACTTCCAACGGTGCTGTGCATTGGATAATCTGAAGGGGAAGTTGATGTTTTGTAGCTTGGGCGATCGCTTTTTGCCGTAACTGCTGTTTATCATACTTGGCATCCAAAATCACCGAAAAACCTTGTTTAGCCAGGATAATTCCCAATTCCAACAGCCGTGTGTAAGTTTTCTCGGTCATCTCCGGTGTATACAAATCATCGCCACCCTTTTCCCACAACGGAATTCCCCCTAAATGCTTCCGCACTGCATCCGAACGCAGGTGAATTGCTCCCTTTTCACGCGCTAAAGATCTGGCTGTGGTACTTTTACCAGAACCCGACAACCCCGACATCAAAATTAGTTGTCCCTGATTTGGTTTAGTGTATTCCCAAGCCTGTTTGTAATAATCAGCGGCGGTTTTTGTTGCTTCTTCCTTCACCGTCGCGGGTACGCTTGGATCGTCTAGCAAAAAGGATGTCACCTTAGCTCGGACATAAGCCTGACGACTTAAATATAAGGGCAACACCTGTAAACCTTCCCAGTCTCCAGTTTGCTCTATATAGGCATTCAAAAACGCATTACCCAAGTCTTTGCGCTGACGAGCTTCCAAATCCATCACCGTGAATGCCACATCGTACATCACATCGACAAAGCGAAACGGCTCATTAAATTCAATGCAATCGAACAACAAGATTTTATCGTGCCACAGGGCAATATTTCTCAGGTGTAAGTCTCCGTGACATTCACGAATATAATCGTTGTGAATTCTGCTAGCAAATAATTCTGGACGTTCAGCAAAAAATTTATCTGTATATTGCTTGGTTTCAGTAAATTGCGCCTGAGTCTGAGGGCCACCAATATACTTCTCAGTTTGCTGATAATTCTCATCAAAGGCAGCCCGGACATTTGGCACTTCGCCAAAAGTGCGAATGTAATCATTCGTCTGTGCTTCGGCATGATATTGAGCCACCACCCGTCCCAATTCATCTAGGTGTGTCTCATTTAACTTACCCTGTTCAAACAGTCTACTTAATAGCGACTCTTCAGGGAACTGCCGCATCTTCAGCGCGTATTCTACAGGCTCAACAGTTCCCCCTAACTGGTATTGCTCCCCTACCAGAGTTATGGGCAAAACTTCTAAATACAGTTCACCAGCACCCCGCTGATTTAACCGTAACTCTTCCTGACAAAAATGCTGCCGCTTATCTAAGGTGGAAAAGTCCAAAAAGCCAAAATTCACAGGTTTTTTCAGTTTATAAGCGTAATCTCCAGTCAACACCACATAAGAAATGTGAGTTTGAATTAGTTGAATGGGTTCTGTTACCTTATGGGGATAAAATCCCGGCTGCAACATTTGCTGAATTAAAGCTGGAAGAGTCGCTTCTGTCATCTCTGTCCTCTGCGCTCTCTGCGCCTCTGCGGTTCAAATACAAAAAAACCAGGAGTTCCCCCCTGGTGTCATCAAAAATTATTACACAGTTTACCTAGCTTAAGAAGCTGCTTCAGTTTCCGTACCAGCATCTTCAGCGCTAATTTGTGGTGGCAAAACGCTGACAACAAGTCGTTCTGATTCAGCTAGAGGTGTTACACCTTCAGGAAAGGCTATATCACTAATACTCAAGCTGTCGCCAATTTGCAGATTAGAGACATCGATTTCGATGACATCTGGGATGTTTTCTGGCGCACAACTCACTTGTAATTCAGAAATTACGGTGTCTAACACGCCACCCTCTTGTTTAACACCAATAGCAGCTCCCACAAAACGCAGCCGTACTTCTACAGTGGTGTCGCCGTGGCCAGCAACCGCGAAAAAGCTGAGGTGATAAGGCGTACCTTTGGCTGGATGGATCTGAAGTTCCCGCAGCAAGGTTTTGCCACGCCAAGGTGCATCAGCAACATTCAACTCAATCAAGGTGTTGTTAACGGAAGCTCTTTTGAGCAAACGCTCAACAGTTTTAGCTTCAATGGTCAAAGAAATAGATTCTGTACCCTTATGACCATACAAATTGGCAGGTATCAATCCAGCACGCCGCAAAGCTCTTGGCTTGCTGCCTTCTGGACGTTTTTGAGATTCGACTGTAATAGCCATAGAAGTTGTTAATTAGAGTTAGTTGTTAATTAGAGTTAGGAGTTAGAAGTTAGGAGTTAGGAATTTTGATTGAATTACTCACTCTTAACTCCTCACTCTTAACTAAGCACTAAGTAGGGTAGCAGGTGTACCGTCGGGGTGCAATAAAGCGCGTTTGGGCCCGTGGATGGGGTCTTCTACGATTATGGTTTGATCGCGGCTGGCTCCTAATGAGACGATCGCGATCGGGACTTCCATCAATTCGGCTAAGAATTTGAGATAATCCAATGCTGCTTGTGGCAAGTCTTCTAGGGTGCGGCAGTGAGTTGTTGACACTTTCCACCCTGGCAAGGTTTTGTAGATGGGGCGACATCTAGCAAATTGACGAGAACTTGTGGGGAAGTGTTCGCTGCGTTGGCCATCTATGTCATAAGCGACACAAACTTGGATTGACTCTAACTCATCAAGAACATCCAGTTTGGTGAGCGCCATACAATCCATGCCGTTAATCCGCACGGCATAGCGACCAATGACAGCATCAAACCAGCCACAGCGCCGTTTGCGCCCGGTAGTTGTGCCAAATTCGGCACCGCGATCGCACAATAATTCTCCTAACTCGCCATCCAATTCAGTCGGAAATGGCCCCTCGCCGACACGGGTTGTATAGGCTTTTGATACCCCAATTACCCGGTCAATCATTGTCGGCCCTACCCCTGCACCAACGCAAGCCCCACCCGCTACCGGGTTAGAGGAGGTGACATAAGGATAAGTTCCATGATCTAAGTCTAGGAGTGTACCTTGTGCGCCTTCAAACAAAATATTGCGCCGTCGCTGAATTGCATCGGATATTTTTAACGATGTATCAATAACGTAAGGCCGCAAGCGTTCTGCATAACCCAAATACTGTTCAATCACCTCTTGTGGATCTAGAGGCGGCAAGTTGTAAAGCTTTTCTAAAATGACGTTTTTATAATTAATCGTCCACTCCAGCTGCTCGCGCAGCCCGTCCGGGTTCATCAAGTCTAAAACCCGAATGCCTGTACGTTCAGATTTGTCAGCATAAGTCGGTCCAATGCCCCGACCTGTTGTGCCGATCTTATAGCTTCCCCGTCGTTCTTCAGATGCCTGGTCAATCAATCGATGATAAGGCATCGTTACGTGGGCTGTCTCAGATATCAGCAGGTGGTCAGTGGAAATATTTAACTCTTTTAGTTGGTCGAGTTCTGCGATCAAAATCTGTGGATCGATGACTGTTCCACAGCCGATAATGCAATCGGTATTTGGATACAAAATCCCAGAGGGTATCAGGTGCAGTTTAAAGGTCTGACCTTTAACTACAATCGTGTGTCCAGCATTGACACCCCCTTGGTAACGCACCACAACATCTGCGGAACGGCTGAGTAAGTCAGTTATTTTACCTTTTCCTTCATCGCCCCATTGGGCACCTATGACAATGACGTTAGCCAAGAGCTTATATTAAGAAGTAAAGTTTCCACAAACTATAATTATTAACATATTGCTTGGGTCGTGTCAAGATAATTGTAGTAAGAGCGTACAGACGTGCCCCTCAACAGCAAATTCCATTGTGGATCTATGATGTCACCCTGTTATGACAGCGATTACCATCAACTTTAATAAATTTACGGATAGTGTGGGGTTAATTAAAATTCCAAATCAGAGATGTTACATTACAACGTCTCTGTAAATATTATAGATAGGCAAATTACCCGATCCAAACTGTATTAGCGATACTACAGTTCAAAATGAATTTAAATTTATTTATAGGCGTTGCTGAATCAAGGGATGATTCTTGTAGGGTGGGCGACACGAGATCCCTGAAATACAAGGGATGGACATCTTGCCCGTCTCACAAAACTAGCAAAATCATCCCGCAAATATGCAACGCCTTAAATTTATATTAAAATTTAGCGGATTTCTTTGTGAGTATCATGTATGAATCATCATCCTTAAAAATCCAGATATTTACAACTATAACAGATTGTATTTTGCTACCCGTGTTATCAAAATCCTTAAAATATTCTCAGTATTTGTTTTTAATTTTTAATCTTAACTGATGGAGGGCATCTGCGGCAGAAGGCGCGATCGCATGAGCAAAAAATGGTATCGAGTCCAAAAGCTGAAAGCAATATTCGTCCTAGCATTGGCAGTTGTATTTACTAATGCTGTGGTTTCGTATAGCAACACTGTGAAACTGATTCACAACCAGCAATGGTTAACATACTCCTATAAAGTTATTACCCAAATTGAAAGTATCCAATCTACACTCAAAGATACTGAAACTGCACAACGTAGTTATTTAATTACAGCAGATGCAGATGATTTACAAACTTATCTGGCAGCTTCTCAAAAAACAAATAGCAATATTCAGACTCTCAAAAGTTTAACTACCAATAACCATCAAAAGCAGCAGTGGATTGCTTTACTAGAGCCGAAAATTACCAACAGACTCAACATTTTACAACAAGAAATTGACCTCAGACAAAACCAGGGATTAGAAGCAGTTCGGCAGCAAATATTATCTGATAATGACAAACAAATTGGCAAAGAGATTCACCAGTTGATTAACGACTCTTTGAAAGCGGAGAAAAATTTATTACAGCAAGAAATGCAGCAGTCACAAGCGAATTCCCAAAAGGCGATAGTGACATTTTTTATCGCTGCGATTGTGGATTTGGTGCTGGTGGCGTTGCTGTATGATTTGTTGTGGCGTTATATCAGGCAACTTCAGCAGACGGAACTGGCTCTACGTCAAAGCGAAAATCGTTTACGAGCCATGATAGATGCAGAACCAGAATGCATCAAGTTAATTGCCAGAGATGGCACCCTTTTGGAAATTAATGCAGAAGGGCTGGTAATGATGGAAGTGGAAAGTGCTGATGTCTTGATTGGTAAACCAGTTGATGCTGTAGTTGCGCCAGAGTATAAAGCAGCCTTTGCCGACTTACATAAAAGTGTCTGCCAAGGTAACAAGGGGACTTTGGAGTTTGAAATCGTGGGATTTAAAGGCACTCGCCGCTACATAGAAACTCATGCCGTACCCCTACGTAACGAATCTGATGGCACGTTTATCCATTTGGCAGTAACGATCAGGTCGAGTAATTTCTATATTGCCACTTAAATCAGGCGTTGCGCCTTTGGCGGTAATATCACTTGTGTTTGGGGAAGGCTCTTTTCTAGACTGGATGCCAAAGATACCAGCAGCATTCTTGATGGTGACATTCCCGCCACGGGAGTTGACGGAATCTGCACTAATGTCGCTATTTTCACTATTGACGGCGATGATAAAACCATTTTTAGCATCAATGGTGATATTGCCACCAGTGATATCATTACCACTGGCGTTAGTAGTAATACTGCTACCACGACGCAGTAATAACAAAGGTGAATTGAGAAAGATATCTCCCCCACCTCCTTGAGTATCGGCGTTAATTTTGGCGCTGTTATCCAGCAAAATAGAGTTAGCATCTACAGTTAGGTTGCCAGCTCTCCCAGAATTTGCGCTGCTGACTGTAACTTGCGCCCCATCCCGTGCTACTAATTTTCCTGTACTCAAAGTTAAATCTCCGCCATTGCCAGTGCCTGTAGTTTCAGCAGATATAATTGAGCCATCGCCAGTGATGGTAATAGATTCAGGGGCAGTTATTGTTAAGGTTCCACCTTGACCTCTACTACTGGTAGATGCTGATATCTTTGCTCCGTTTTGGAAATTTACCTTGAGATTTTGTTCGTTACCAAGGGGTTGTAAAATAAGTTTACCAGCAGTACCCGTACTACTAGTTTGGGCAAATAAACCGCTATTAGAACCAGATAGTTGTACTTCGCTGGCATTTACTGTGATGTCACCCGCAGTTCCATTACTAAGTGTAGAAGTAACTAATTGACTTCTATCTGTTGCTTTTAAAACATTTGTATTGACTGTGATATTACCTGCATTACCACTTCCACTCGTGGAAGTAGTTAATTTAGCATTATTGGTCAGGAAAACAGAAGGAGCGTTAATTAAAATATTCCCTCCTTTGCCATCACCAAAGGTATTGGTAGAAATAATGCCACTGTTTGGGTTGTCATTGTTGCTATTCTTTAAAACGAAAGGCGCTAGGCTTTTGATAATGATGTTTCCCGATCCTTGCGCTCCTGTGGAGTCGATACTATCAACTTTGACTGTGTTATTTGCTTCTAAGCTAATCGCGCCTCCGACTTGTCGTCTAATATCATTATTCGAGCCTGAGTTTGATAATAAATAACCTGTGGTAATGGTGTTGAAGGCTTTAAGTCGAATTGCAGCTCCATTTCCTGGCGTGCTATTGTCAGAACCCGAGTTAGTACTTAAATTGCCAGTGAGAATACTACCATTTTCAGCTTCAAGGTTGATTGCACCACCATCTCCTGCGGTATTATAAAAAGAAACCGAGTAAGAGAAAGAATCACCAGTGATTTTGATGTTGTTGCCAGCGATAATGTTAACGTCACCCCCTTTTTTTCCAATGCCATTACCATAAGGAGAGAATGAGGAAGAGTTCCAAACGCCACTGACAAAAGCCCCAGGTTCTGAGTTCCAAGTGTCAGTGATGTTAATGCTATCAGAGGCTTGCAAGCTAATGGCACCCCCATTTCCTGCATTGCCAGATGTAGAGTTCGATGCAGAAAACAAACTGCCAGTCTTGATGCTACCGTTGGCGGCTTCAAGGCTAATCGCGCCTCCGTCTCCCGCACTACTATAAGAACGAGAACGAGTGTCTGAGGAAGAGATTAATTTGCCAGTGGTAATGCTACCGTTGGCAGCTTTAAGGCTAATCGCGCCTCCATTTCTTGTACTGCCAGATGTAGAGTACGAGTAAGAGTCCAAATTGCCAGTGGTAATGTTGCCCAAGGCAGTCAAGGCGATAGCGCCTCCATTTCCGGCATCACCAGAATTAGAGCGTGAGTAAGAGAATAGATTATCGGTAATATTGATGTCATTGGTAGCGCGGATGGTAATTGCACCACCCTGGCCTGCATTGCCAGATTCAGAGCGAGAGCTAGTGGTTAACTGACCTTGAATATTGATCTCCTGACCTGATTCCAGGCTAATCTCTCCCCCTGACCTGCATTGCCAGATGAACTAGACAAAGATCTAGCGTTCAATCTAGCTGTGGTAATACTGCCGTTGGTGGCTTGAAATGTAATATTGCCTCCATTTCCGGCATTGGCAGAATCAGAATCAGTGTAAGAGTATGAGAACAAATCACCTGTGTTAATACTGTCGTTGGCAGTTAAAGCGATCGCGCCACCATTGTTAGCCCCATTTCTAGTATCTAGGGTTTGAGTGATAATCGCTCTAGCACTTTTAATTTCAATTGCGCCACCATTAGTAGTAATTGCTTGAGTAGTGACATCGCCTGATGTGGTTGTTAAGCTAACTTTTCCTATCAACTCATCATTAATAGGGTTTAAATTAAGGTCTGTTTTTAAATTTATTTCTTGATTGCCAATAAGTGTGATATTTCTACCTGCCTGTAGCTGTCCTTGTAAATCAAGTTTGTCAGCCACTAGTATCAGGTCTTGTTGGGGTACTAAGTTTCCGGTATTGGTAATAGTTGCCCCTGGCTGACTTGCTCCATACTGCAACCCTGGTGTAATATTTACTGTCAGTAATGGCGGTGCTTGGGGATTAATAGCACTAAATTCACTACCATCAGGAAACTTAAAACTGTTTGCAGTAGTTGCAGAAAATGAGCCACCAATATTTAACCTGGCATTTGAGCCCAAATACAATCCCATTGGGATTGAGTAGGAATAAGTTGGCTGTGCCGTTAGTTCGGATTAAGCCATCAATATTAGAAATTGACTTACCCGTGACTCGTGTCAAGATGTTTTGAATATTCAGTGGATTATTGAAAAAAGTAGTACTGCCATTGGGAACAGAGAACTCCTCAAAGCTGTGGAACAGATTAACACCTCTTGTGGTTCCACCCTCAATAGTCCTGATATTGCCCTTTAATGTGACGTTGGAATTGTTTGGGAGAGTGCCGTCTGGGGTGATTTGGGCAACTGAGATATTTGCATAAAAGGCGATCGCACCAACAATGGCAATTTCTATACCTTGTAACCAGTCCAAACGCATAGCTCTAAAAGACATTGCACTCTCCTATAGAAAAGGAAATTTAGCTTGGAAGCCTTAATTGAATATAGGTGTCTGGACAATCAAGTTATGCATAAGAGAAGGTTTTCGACTCATGGCATCCGATTCAAATACGACGACTGTCTCTTTTAAAATACGTGTCCTGGGAAATGAATGCGGTGCTCTTTATTTTTTATTTATAAACACCCTCTAAGAGAGGATATTACCAAATTGGCATTACTGAATCAAGTGAATAAAATCATGTCACTGCTACCAATTAAAAATTAGAAGGTAAAGCCAAAAACGCCTGATTTTCAACCAACAGTGAATAGAATCATCTCACTGCTACCAATTAAGAATCAGAGGAAAGGCAAACGAGCTTAACCCTCAGTTCAAACACAATTTGAAACTCAGGAGAAAAACAATGTCTAACATCAACAACTACGGAGCAGGTATGAACAACATTGAACTTAGTCCACTTTTTCAAGATATGACATCTGAGCAGGGTGCTGCTATTCAGGGTGGAGCAGCAATAGAATTTTTTGAAGATGTAAACTTTGGAAAAACTACCTCAGGTCTCGTTACTACTGATTTGTCTTACGTCGGTGATTTTTGGAACGATAAAATATCGTCAGTTAAAGTCTACTCCGGCCGATGGGAGTTTTGGACAGATGCCAACTATTCTGGTAGGGTTTTGACATTAGACCCAGGTGAATACGCGTCATTCGCACCAAACACAAACGATGTCTTTTCGTCAGTCAGATCCGTATAAAACTTTGGGAGCAGGACAATACTCGTTTGTTGCTAATTATAGTATTCCAAACGACTGGATTAGTTCTCTCAGACGCATATAGATTTGACTTTTTTGCATCCGTTCTAGGAAGTTTGGTTAGATAGTAAAATAGCCTCAGACTAGTGGTCTATCGCAAAAGTTTTAAGAGGTTAGTGGTGTTCAGATCCCCGACTTCTTCAAGAAGTCGGGGATCTAGCAGCCCCGCAAAATTAATGCGATGAACCACTAGTCATCCATTTCTGAGGCATTTTACTATCTCAGACCTCTGTTAAAACTTCCCTTATCCCCTCTCTAACTTGCAACAGAGATGCCGCAAGTGGAGTATGAGTTTTTGCACCCATCATCCGAACTTTATATTACTTAATCGTCTATATTGCTTCAAAGGCATCAAAAACTTCAGTAATTTAACTATTAAAGACTACAGCGTACTGCAACACAGTCAAGAAGACTGTGGTGCTGCAAGTATTGCCACGTTGTCAAACACTACGGATGCATAGCAAATTGGCACTGCTAAATCAAGTGAATAAAATCAACTCACTGCTACCAATTAAGAATCAGAAGGGAGAAAACAAGCAATTCCCTTCAGTTGAAACACAATTTTAAATTCAGGAGAGAAACAATGTCTAACATCAACAACCACGGAGTAGATATGAACAACGATCTACTTTTTCAAGAACTCAGCGGTGAAAAGGCTGCTACCATTCAGGGTGGTTATGCATTAGAACTTTACCAAGATGCCAACTTTCAGCAGCCAATCTTCTTTACAGATAGTAGCTACTCTTATATAGGTGACACGAGTAATGACCAAACATCCTCAATTATTATTAACCAAGGAACTTGGGCATTCTATACAGATGCAGACTTCCAGGGCACGAGAATTACTCTCGGCGTTGGAGCATATCCTTATACTGGATACCTTGATGTTGGTAACGACACAATCTCATCTTTCTACCGTTTAACGTAGAATTAGATTTTCTGTAACTTTTCTTAGGCATAGGGATACCTGGCGTACTTATACCTAAGTTTTGGGGATTAGGGATTAGGAAAAAATGCTCAAGCCCTGGCTATAACTGAGCTACATTTCTTTTTCCAAACTATAGAGGCGAGGACTGCCTCGCGCCTACTTTATCTTTCTTCTAAGAAACATTTCTATTTCTTAGAAGAAGGATAACAGGCGGTCTCGCCTTTCAAATTTTGCGTTGCGGGTTGAAGCTCAAGCAATAACTGGTAAGGGACTTCCAAATAAAAAAATATCCAACTATTTCTTGTGGGGTGGGCGACACGATAGCCCATGATTAGCCCGGATTTCTCACCACACCTCTTAAAGCCTACGCAAGTGCCTGGGAAAAGTAATGAGTAAGAAGTAATAAGTCAGAAGTTTTTACTCATTACTCATTACTCATTACTCATTACTCATTACTCATTACTCATTACTCATTACTCATTACTCATTACTCATTACTCATTACTCATTACTTCTCCTCTGCTCCATCAAACGCCTTGAGCTTGTGAGAAATGCGGGATCAGGGGCGCTCATGTTGCCCACCCCACAAAATTGAATAATTTATTTCTTGGAAATCCCTAAACATTTTCAAGTATCTTCTAAGCTCGACTTTATCTATTTTTAAAATACAATAAGTCCTTAATTATGAAATACCACAGCGTACTGCAACACAATGAAGAAGATTGCGGTGCTGCAAGCCTTGCGACAGTTGCCAAATATTACGGACGTACCTTTGCCCTCAACCGGGTGCGAGAAGCAGTAGGCACAGGTTCGCGGGGAACCACCTTGCTAGGTTTGAGACGGGGAGCAGAAACTCTGGGATTCCATGCTCGTCAAGTCCAAGCCACCGCACAACTAATAGAGAAATTAAATGAAGTTCCCTTACCCGCGATCATTCACTGGAAAGGCTACCACTGGGTGGTCTTTTACGGGCTAAAAGGGAAAAAATGTATTATCTCTGACCCAGCATTTGGTATCCGTTATCTCAGCTTAAAAGAGTTAATGGCGGGTTGGAGTGATGGTGTGATGCTGCTGCTAATGCCAGATGACAGCCGCTTCTATCAGCAATCAGAAGATCAAATTGGCGGTTTTGGGCGCTTCATTGCCCGGATATTACCCTATCGTAACCTTCTGATTCAGGCGATCGCTATTAACTTTGCGATCGGGCTGTTGTCCCTGGCTTCCCCTTTAATGATGCAACTCCTCACCGATGACGTGCTAGTGCGGGGAGATACCCAACTGCTGACAACGGTGGCAATTGGCGTCATTGCCATGAACCTAATTCAAAATGCCATTGGTTTGGTACAATCTCACCTGATTGGTCATTTTGGTCAACGGTTGCAATACGGGCTAATTCTAGAATACGGGCGAAAACTGTTGCGCTTACCCCTATCATATTTTGAAGCACGTCGCAGTGGAGAAGTCGTTAGCCGGATTGCAGATGTTCATACCATCAATAATCTCGTTTCTCAAATTGTCCTTGGTTTACCCAGTCAATTTTTTGTGGCTCTGGTATCCTTGGGTTTCATGCTTTTCTATAGTTGGGAACTTACTCTAGCTTCCGTCGCCGCCTTTATTATTGTCACAGGAGTCAACCTGCTTTTTCTTCCCGCCTTGCGCCAAAAAACCCGCAGCCTCATCGTTAAAGGTACGGAAAATCAAGGCTTCTTAGTCGAAACTTTTCGCGGTGTTCAAGTCCTCAAAACCACCCAAGCGACTCCGCAAGCTTGGCAAGAGTATCAGACAAATTTTGGTCGCATTGCAAACTTAGGCTGGACTACGATGAAGTTGGGGCTTTACAGCAGCACAGTCACGAGTATTCTTTCCAAATTGACGAGTATTGGCATACTCTGGTTCGGTTCTAGCTTGGTGATTAATCAGACATTATCCATCGGTCAACTGCTGGCGTACAGTGGTATGAGTGGCAGCTTTCTTGGGTTTTTATCATCAGTAGTCGGGCTAATCGATCAATTTATCACTGCTCAAATTGTCGTTCAACGCTTGACAGAAGTGATAGATTCTACCCCAGAAGATGAAAATGACTTTAAAAAACCTTGGGCAGAAATTCCTGGGAACGCAGATATTATTTGTTCTCAAGTTAACTTTCATCATGCTGGTAGAACTGACCTGTTAGAAAATTTTTCTTTAATCATCCCTGGTGGTAAAGTAATAGCCTTAATCGGTCAATCGGGCTGTGGTAAAAGTTCCCTTGGCAAATTAATTACTGGTTTATATCAAGTCCAATCTGGTAATATTCGTTATGGTTTATATAACCAGCAAGACTTATCTTTAGAATGTTTGCGACAGCAAGTAGTATTAGTTCCCCAAGAACCTCATTTTTGGAGTCGTTCGATTGTGGAAAATTTTCACTTCAGTTATCCCAATATTAATTTTGAGCAGATAGTCAAAGCTTGTCAAATTGCTGGTGCAGATGAATTTATTAGTAAATTACCCGATAAATATCAAACTGTTTTAGGCGAATTTGGTGCAAATCTTTCTGGTGGACAAAGGCAGAGATTAGCTATAGCTAGAGCAATTGTGACTGACCCACCTATATTAATTTTAGATGAATCTACAGGCGCTCTTGACCCAGTAAGTGAAACTCAGGTTTTGGATAGATTACTTGCTCACCGTCAAGGTAAAACTACAATTATGATTAGCCACCGCCCTCAAGTTATCAAACGGGCTAATTGGATTGTTTTGCTTGAAAATGGACATATAAAAACTCAAGGAACTCCAGAAGAATTACGTCATATCCCTGGAGAGCATTTAAGCTTTATTGATGAGATTTATCCTTCTAATAATGGTTTAAAATCTTCTTTAGTTATTCGGAATTAGTTAATTGGTTATTAGGAATTTCCTAGCAATTGTATAAAATACAGCAATACATTCAAACTCCCAAACCCATACCATCAGTGGCTTTCTTAATTAAGAATTACGAATTAAAAATTGGTATTACATATATTCAGCGTTTATGATTAGGAACTCTCAAAAAGATTTTTTACCCTTAGTTCAGAACAACGAATTTCTCCCATCAATTAGTCGTTGGACTATATTTGGCGGACTAATTATCCTGTTTGTGTTGTCGTTAGTTATTACTGTTACAGTACTCAATCCTCAGTCATCATACTGGAATTGGACTTGCAGTTAGCTTTTTGTGGGGAAAAGTCAGCTTTATCAGCTACATTTTAGACAGCACAAGACTTAATTTCTTCCCTTCTATTGAAAATGAGCGATCCGACAGTATTGAGAGAAGGTGTGTCTTTTTTTTGTTTCATGCAACAAAGCCTGGAAAAGTAGGTTAGCGGGAAAATTTATAACTATGTTATTGCGAACGGAGTGAACTAAAGTGAAGCAATTACAAGAACTTAGATTTTTTTACATTTTGTAAATACTTAAGTTTATTTGTACTTACTTACTAAGATGAAAATATAACTCATGGAGTTATGCAACGCCAAAAAAAGAAGTATTCACACTTAATTAGAAGTATTCACACTTAATTAGGAGAGAAAAATGAAACAGAACTACTTTGAAGCAATTTCTAGCATCAAGGAACTTAATGATGAAGATGCTGCTACCTATAGTGGTGGTATCGCCTTTACTGGGGGCAACAACCCAGATGTAATTTTGTATACAGATGAAGGGTTCAACGGCCGTAATCTGGGGGTTAATGCATCAGGAAGTGATGGTGTTCCCTACGTTGGTGATGATTTCAACGATCTAACCTCATCTATTGCCATTATTCGGGGTACATGGGCGTTCTATAGAGACCTCAACTTTACGACGTATCAGACCACTCTCGGACCAGGACTATACTCTAGTCTCCCAGGGGGTATTGCAAACGATAGTCTAAGTTCCCTCTTTCGTGTAGGATAGATTTAATATGATGTCCGGGTA
Organism: Nostoc sp. GT001; assembly: GCF_030382115.1. Lineage (NCBI taxonomy): Bacteria > Bacillati > Cyanobacteriota > Cyanophyceae > Nostocales > Nostocaceae > Nostoc > Nostoc sp. GT001. The sequence goes on along the minus strand of NZ_JAUDRJ010000003.1, from coordinate 7,190,042 downwards.
ATTAACCATAATACCCGGAACCCCACCCCGCAAGCGGGGGGTTGGGGAAGGAACTCCAGAAGAATTACGTCATATTCCTGGAAAGCATTTAAGCTTTATTGATGATATTTATGCTGAGAAGAATGGTTTGCAATCTTCTTTGACTATTCAGAATTAGTTAATGGTTCTTGGGTATTTTATATCTACTCAACACTTATGATTAGTAACCCTCAAACAAATTTTTTACCCTTAGTTCAAGACAACGAGTTTCTCCCACCAATTAGTCGTTGGACTACATTTGGCGGACTATTTATCGTGTTTGCCTTGGCGTTAGCTGTCCCTGTGGCTGCGGTGGTTAAATATAAAGTTACGGTCAAAGGACAAGCGGTTATTCGTCCTGCGGGTGAATTGCCAATTGTACAGGCGGCGACAGAAGGACAGGTAATGCAGATTTACGTCAAAGAAAATCAAACGCTGCAAAAAGGAGATAAAATTGCCACTATTGATGATTCTCGACTGCAAACTAAAAAAAACCAGTTGCAAACCAATATTCAACAAGCTAAGTTACAACTAATTCAAACTGTTCCGCAAATAAATGCAATAAATAGTCAAATTCGAGCCGAAAGCGATCGCACTAATCGGAATATCGCCTCTGCTAAAGCAGAATTGCAGGGACGCGATCGCGCTCATCAAGACAAAAAAATTACTAGTATCACTGAACTTCAAGAAGCATCAGCCAATGTCAAAATGGCTCAAGAAGAATTATATGCAGGGGAAGCACAGTTACAATCAGCACTAGCTAATCTCCACGCGACTGAGGCGGCTTTAGGAGCAGCGACATCAAAGCAGAACCGATATGACAGCGCCGCTAAACAAGGGGCATTATCGCGCGATCAACTTGAAGAAGTACAGTTGGCTGTCAAACAGCAACAACAAGCTGTACAGGCGCAAAAAGCAACTTATAAAGCCCAAGAAAAAACAAATGAACGGCTAAAACAAGCTGTGAATGGGGCTATTGCTAAACGCGATCGCGCTCAAGCAGCTCTCAATCCCAGCAATGCAGAGGTAGCAATGGCGACTGAACGCATTGCTGAAGAAAAAGCCTCTGGGGAAGTGAATAAAGCATCCTTAGAAAGAGAACTTCAAGTACTTCTCAAACAGAAAATTGAAATTGAAAAACAATTAGAGCGCGATACTAGCGAATTTAAGCAAGTTGAAATTGACCTGAAGCAAACTACTATTACCGCTACAGCAGACGGGATTATTTCCAAGCTAAATTTGAGAAACCCCGGTCAAACTCTCCGTGCTGGGGAGGAAGTTGTGCAAATTGTTCCCAGTCATGCACCTTTAGTTATCAAAGCAGCTGTTGGTTCTCAAGAAAAAGGTAAGATAAAAGTCGGTCAAAAGGTGCAAATGCGAGTCACAGCTTGTCCTTATCCTGATTACGGTACTCTCAATGGCCAAGTAAAAGCGATTTCCCCTGATGCTGTTAGTTCGCAAAAAAACGATGCTGATGCTGATACAAACTCTATCCCAAAAGCAACTGCTGTAGGTGCTTTTTACGAAGTCACAATTGAACCAGAGAAACTTGCTTTAGGTCGCAATACAAAAAAATGTCAAATTCAATTGGGTATGGATGGCAGAGTTGATATTATTACCCGTGAAGAAACTGTACTGCAATTTGTGCTCCGCAAGGCGAGGTTAATCACGGATTTATGACGTTGACAAACGTTTTAATTGACCTCTTCGCCACTGTTATCTAATGATTGTGGAGTAGTGGAAAATTCTCGGCGATTTTGAATAAATATAACTAAAACACCGCTTAAAACCAGGGCAAAGGCAGAAGGAATAAATGGCAACCATAGCCCTTGTTTTAAAAGAGCGATCGCACAAACTCCATATAATATGACAACTGTTACAAAGATAGCGCATCTCTGATGTGAGAGCGATCGCATCCGCCAAATAATCAGGTTCCCAACTATAGACCAACCGCATATCCAGAGAATATCGCCCCAGTAAGGCAAAACCCAAAGAATTGGACGTTGGTCTAAAACTGCACTCAAAACTTGACTAACCATTTGTGCTTGTATAAATATCCCTGATATTTCTTGGTAATCTTGCTGTGCAGTACTGTAGGGAGTTGACCAAGTATCGCTGACTGTATTAGCTGTCACTCCAATGAGAACTAGCTTATCTTTCAGAGATTTACGATCAAATTTATCACTTAGTACATCATTAAGGGAAACTCTCTGATAATCTGTATTACGATAATTGACAAGTATTTGATTACCACCTAAATCAACTCGTTGTTGATAGCCACCACTGCGGCTAGGTTTTAAGCGTTTAAATACTTTAGAGCCAAACTGTACATAATCTTGATTAAATTTAGGTTGAATATTTTCGTAAGATAAGTAACGAGCAACTAGTTGCAACGAGAGCGAATAAGGCGTTGTACAAGTCGAAGAAGGCTCTTGTGCCATCATCAAAATTTGCCGACGGACGATACCATCTGGGTCTTTAATTGCATCAGTAAAACCCTGACGCCCTACAGGTACATCTTTCGGAGGTTTAACACCTTGGGGGTCATATTTACTATCGCGGCTTTTGCAGACAACAACAACATTATCTTTATTAAGTTCAGTCGGAAGTTGTATTAGATTTGATTTATTTTGGGGGTCAGCGAAGTCTCTATAAATATCCAGTCCAACAACTCGCGGTTGATACTTTTGTAATTTATTAAGCAATTGAGCCAACGTCCTATCCGAAATAGATTTCAGTCCTTTGGTAGTCTCTTGTCGTGATTGAATATCTTTTTCAGTAATTTCTACAATTATCAACCTTGAATCTGGGTCTTCCTTGGGTCGCAACCGTAGCATTTGATCGAAACTTTGCAGTTCGATTTTCTCAAAGATTCCCAAGTATCTCAAACCTAATGTTGAAATAGCCACAATCAAAGTACTAAGTAGTACAGTCCAAAGTTTGAGTTTTGGTGTCGCAATTTTACCTTTTGTTGAAACTTTACCCACAAATTTAGTATTACCAAAATTACCACGCAGTTCTTGCCACGTAATAGGAACAGTTGTGGGATTTTGACAGATAACTGGCAACCAACTGGCACAAGGAAATTCATTTTCCAATCCTTGAAGTCTTTCTCGCGCTTCTCGCACAGCTAAGTAAAATGGTTTGCTATCCGCAAAGGCGGTAAGAAAGTTTTTTAAAAATTCCTGTGCTATTAAATCTGGCACTCCTTCCCGCATTACAATCATTTGGGGAATGTTTAAATCAGCTAAGTTTCTTCCTAAACCAATTCCGTCACAAGAATTGAAAATTGCCAGTTTCAAACCGCGTCTAATTGCTGCCTTAAGTCCATTTCTTAACTGCAAAATTGTTAAAATTTCTGTTTGATTGATGCAAATTTCCCCAATTTCTCCGTCAGCGAGACTATTGCTATGTCCGGCAAAAAATAGAATATCCCAATCCTGATTCCATAAATACTTGTCAAGTATTTGCCGTGTTGGTTGTATAAGAAAGGTGGTTTGGGCATCTGTCAAACCTTGTAACAAAGAGGCATCTTTCTCAATATCAATACCAACCCTATTGCCTAGAATTGCTAAAATTTTGACTTTACCTGTAGGAGATTTTTGTAATAGCTGAGGAGATTCATACTCATGATTGCTCAAAGCTAATTCCGCTTTCGGGTAATCTTCAAAAAAATGCCACAGATGCCAAGGCAAACGATGCAGTAGAACTATATTTGTTTCAATAATTACTCTAATTTCATCATGACGACTGAGTAGAGTTCGCAACTTGCCTTCAATATTCTGAAATGACTCAAATCTCAACCAAGTATTAATATTCACTTGTAGCTGTTGACACACTTCATCGAAGTCATTGATAGAAATATTGGTTATATCTTGTGAATGTACTTTTATCCGTTGATGGCTACCCAGGCGTTGATGAACTGCTGCGTAAAGTAACTGCCATCTGCGGTAGAGTTCGCTTAGTTCTGGTGCTGGTGGTAGACTCCCTGTTAATTTCACAGGTACAAATTGGTTATGACACCAAAGTTGAGCCGTGACAACAGGAAATCCTTGATTTAAATCTCCTCCCAAGAAGCTGAAGACAACTAGCTTACTCATAAGTTAAGTGGACTTTGCCATTCGTGATTAACTAATGACTAATCAAGAGGGAGCATTCTACTTATGCAAAAATTCCAAAGGAAAGTGTAGTATATGGGCTACACAAGACAAATTTGGGCTAAACCTATGACTTTCGAGGAAAAACAACGTTTACAAGCCACCGCAAAAGAGTTGTAAATTTAAGGTTAAAGCCAGTCTAGAAAAAGCTTTTAGCAGATTACCTCGTTCCCAGTCTCCGACTGGGAATGCCCCTCATTGAGGCTCCGCCTCCCGAACTCGCGGCAGAGCCGCCAAGAGTAGCATTTCTAGCCAGAGGCTAGGCTGAAAACGAGTAAAAAAAAATAGTGCGTAGTTTACCGCCGTAGGCATCGCTTCTTTCTCATCTGGGTATAGAGCAGTAAGAGGATGTCTGAGAAGTATTCAATATTTCGCTTGATCCCCCCTAGCCCCCCTTAAAAAGCAGGGTGGATTAATTGTCGAGAGAGAAAATATAACATAGAAGGATGATTCCTTAAGAAAAACACGGTTCTCCCAGAGGAAAGTTAGGAATGAATTTAATCGAAGCAATCCAAGGGGTTCCCGATTATCGACATGCTAGAGGTATTAGACATAGACTTTGGATAATACTAACTATAGTTTTGTTAGGTAGTTGTACAGGATATTGGGGGTATAAACCTTTAGCTGAGTTCACAAAAAATCATCGATTATCTCTAATCAAATTATTAGATTTATCTCCAGATATTCAATTTCCGTCAGCATCAACATTCAGAAATATTATGATGTCAATTGATTTTCAGATATTAGCTGAACTGTTTAACGTCTGGGCAGAAAAGAGTTTGCCAATTAATTTCAAAGAATTATTTGCCATCGATGGGAAATGTATTAAAAGTACTGTAACCGGGGGAAATCAATCCTATCAAAACTTTGTGAGTATCGTTTCAGTTTTCAGTTTATAGTCATCAGCAAGGATGGGTAATCAGACATCAAGCTATGGAAAATAACAAAAACAGTGAGATTAGTGTGGTAGAAGAGCTAATTAAAAAGCTTTATGGGCATCATATCGTGATTACAGCCGATGCACTACATTGCCAAAAAAAACTGTTGAGCTGATTATCGAGGGAGAAAATGACTACATTATTACTATTAAAAGAAACCAGCCAAATCTCCTGAAAGTAGCTACTGAGCTAGCTGAATCCTCAATCGCTATCGATACCAATTACCATGATGAAAATTTACATGGACGAAAGACTACTCGTCAAGTCAAAGTCTATCCAATTCCATTTGAGTCACTACCTGATTGGGTTGGCGCTAAAAGTTTAATTGAGGTTAACAGATATGGAACTCGACCTCAAGGATAGAATTGTCGTCGCCAGATTGTTGACTATCATGAACAACACTTTTATTTAAGTAGCTGAAATTATTCAGCTTCAGAATTCGCGGAGATTATTCGTGGTCATTGGTCAATTGAAAATCAACTTCATTGGGTCAAGGATGTAACTTTAAATGAAGATAACTGTATTCATACTGGCGGTTTTTCACCAGCTAATTGGGCGATGGTCAGACAGTTTTTAGTTTCCCTGGCTCGTCAGTTAAATTGTCGGACTCTTCCCGAAGCGTTAAGGCTGATGGCTAAGCAACTTCAAATGATTTTTGATGCGCTATTTGACCACTCCGACTCCTTTTGCCCAATGCCTGTGAGTCCAATGGTCGAGTGAGAAAACTTTTTCTCTCCCGACAATTAATCCACCCTGCCTAGCCCCCCTTAAAAAGGGGGCAACTGGAATCAAAGTCCCCCTTTTTAAGGGGGATTTAGGGGGATCTACAAGTCTCGAATACAACACCAAAAAGTTTTCAGACATCCTCTAAGAATCGAAACTTAGTATTAAGTCAAAAAGCTACGCTTAATGCGATTATTTAACTATTTATTGATAATATTTGCTCTTATTGACACTGCTGCCTCCTAATAACTAAATTATGAAATTTTCTGTTATTTGAGAATTATTCAGATCGATCTGGATGCTGAAACATTCTCCCACTTCCCCATCAAAGAGTTTCAACTGAACATAAATATCTTGAACTCTTGCTTGTACTTGTTGAAGTATTTCCCCTCGATCTGAAAGTAAACCTAGCTTGATCGTATTAGGTAGGTAAGGTTGATTACAAGCTGGATGTAGCTGCACGCGAATCCTAACTTGTTGCTTAACTTCTGGTATTAAGGCAATTAATAAAATAACTTTTTGAGCCTCTATTTCTATTCCCAAGTCAATCAACTTGGCGCGTTTGATAGCGGCAGTATTTAACCCGGAAGAAGTACGGAAATTAAAAGCTAGGCTACTGGAGTTTGGCTCAAAAAAAGTTTCTATAGCTTGCCAAGAAGCATCGTAAATCTCCTCCAGCCAACGACTGAGATTCACTTGTACTTGTGAAAATTGTGTAGGTGCAGCCTGTTGTAGATATTGCAGCCTTTCTTGGTACAAACGCTGCCGCCACTGCTCATTTTCTAGTAGCACTCCCCAGGTTGTAAATGGCACTGCAAGTCTCGGAAATGTTACAGAGGAATTACCTAATCGTTGAACAAGATTTTCTGCTTGAACATTCGATAATTCTGGTAGTGGAGCGATCGCACCTTTCATCTCCTCTGTTCCACAAAATTGGTAGGTTATCCAAAAAGCATTAAGGTCTTTAATTAAGTGCTGTGCATCTATACAATAAGTCCTATCTACTTGGTCATAATCTGCTAGTGATTTAAGTTTTTGATGGGTTATGTAGCCCCAAATTCTTACCCACTCGCCATCTGGTGTGACTTGCACTGCTAAATAATAGTCTGCTGCCCAACTGGGAATGTCTACCCATTCTTGAGGAACTTCTAACTCGCTATCATCAATTGCCTCACTAGGAATTAAAACGACTCGCTTTTGGTTTAACAAAATTGCTGTGCCATTGACAAATTCCCAAAAAGCAGGAATACCAGGGGAACTGTGCCAGATACTTGCTTCTGGAACATATTCAGCTTTTACCCAATTTAAAAACCCATGAAGGCAAATTTGATTCATGTAAGCACGCCAACGACTGCTAAGTGTGGCGTACATTTGGCTTTCTTGCCAAGAACTTGTCTGTAATGATGGTGATATTTTTAACAATAGTTCCTGCGGTTCTGTAAAAGCGGAAGTCATTTTTACTACCTCATCCTTCATAATCTCAGCGAGATTCCCCATACTTAACTTTCAACCATTCTTCCAAAGCGGTACTCATATCATTAACTAGGTTGGAAGTCACAGAAATATTAAGCGTATCTTGACTCCATTGGATCAATGCTTTCAGCATTGATTCTCTAGCTTTGAGCAGTCGGCGAGAAACAGTAGGCTGACTAATTTGTAGGTGTTCTACAATCTGTGGCTGAGTTAACCCCTGTTGGTAGTAAAGTTTAAGTATTTCCTGAGTTTTTACCTCAAGTGTTTGTAATTTTTTTAACAAAACATCTTCAATCTGAGATTGTTGATTTTGTTGATTTTGGGCATCTTCTTGGGCTATCATCTGAGCAATTAATGAGTCAGAGGATGAATCTGGCAAATCAAAAGTTGTTGTGGAGTCATCTTCTAATATTGCTAAATTTAAAGAACTAACAGGTGGATACAGATAACCACGCACGTAGATAGCTGCCTGGGTTAGCCACTGTTCAATTTTCTCTCTCGTGGATTCTGGAGTAGGTTGAGTTAACTGATTTTGGCGTTCGTGGTTGTAGAGGCTGACAATAGCTTCCCAAAGTTGAGGTTCTGGTTCTGGTAGAGACTTTGTGCCACCTGGTTGGTTTTGAACATACAGTTCTTTGAAACAAGTCCAGGCTAATCGATATTGGGCAATTAGAATCGGTGATAATCCAGCTTGAGCAAGAGCTTCTAATAACTGCTTTTTGCTGACTTTGCGTAACAATGCCCAATTTGTGCAAATATCAGCTTCTTTGCGTTGGCGTAAAATATCTTTTAGCCGACTGGGAACTGCCATAGTAGCATAGGCTTTTAAGCTAGAGCATTTTTCTAGATTAAAATTTTTGAGAATTGTTTCAATTTCAGCATTCGCCATTTGAAAATAATCTGCTAGGCTATGTTGACTATTTGTAAATTTGGCAATTGTTTTTTTCGCAGCCCAATAATTTGGTTCCTGTAAATAAGCAGATAAATGCATTCTAGCAAGGCTATTAGATTCCTCTCGCCAGCACTTGTGCCAATATAACGCCCAAAAATTTTCTGAGTTAGGGACGAATGGTGAAGACTCCAAACAATTTTGAATATTTCGATGCAGTTTGATATCAATCAACCATTTGCTGAATCTGTCTCCTTCCAACTCAACGAAGGTTGAGAACATCTCGATAGTTTTTTGACGAGGGCGCATAAGCAGTTAAAAATTTCAATTTATCCGAACTTAAGCAACTATCCAAGCCGCAGAGATATCTGTAGACAATTGCAAGATACTGGTTTGCTAATTTGCAATTCAATAGCGCACATATTTTATTCCTTGATGTTTTTTAAAGATAACTCTACTCATATTCTGTTGAATCTAGATAATTTAGTTATTTTAAAGTTAAATTGGCGTAAAAAGCGATTTTAAGTAAGCGTTGCATAAATGCGGCATAAATCGAGTAAACACTAGTTGAGAAGGTCTAGCAAGATATTGTCTCTTAACTTTTTGAAAATTATCTTGCCAATTTCCGTGTGTCGAAAAGTGTTTATCGATTAGCGATTGTACGCCCATACGCTCTATTTGAGTTAGAAGTATAGGTATATCATTGACTCCTTCGTTTGTAATTATGGGTTCAGTAGCCATAATTGCGAACATATACCTAATTGATCTTTTTGGGAATATGCCCTTCGGTATACTTTGACTATCTACTTTTCCTAAATCCCTAAAAAATGGGCGAACCGGGAATAANNNAAGTTAATTGCTTATTTTTCAGCTTAAAGTATTTTAATTAAATCGACTAAATCAATTTTTTGAGCTAACTGCAAGTGAGTTTAAAAGTGAGAAAAATCAAACTACTGGCTTTGATATTAATTAGTTTGGCAATGGTGTTGTGGTTTAATTTGCGTTTTTCAACACCTTCGATACCCACTATTGCGGCTTCACCACCAAAAACTATCCGCTACTTCGATCGCACTTTGCCCCAAAGCATCGCTCACATCGTGTTGATTCCAGTTAATAGCAAATTTTTGGTGACTCCTGCAATATCACAAAAGGTAGCCACTGTAGAGGAATTTGCCCAAAAGCATCAAGCCGTGGCTATTTTGAACGCAGGCTTTTTTGACCCAGCCAACCAAAAAACTACATCTTATGTTGTCCGACAAGGAAAGTTGATAGCCGATCCCAAGGAAAACGATCGCCTGGTGAACAATCCCAACTTAAAATCTTATTTGGGTCAAATATTCAATCGCACAGAATTCCGTCGCTATTTATGCGGGCAAACTAGCCGCTATTCCATTGCCATACACAGTCAGTCACCACCAGCAGGTTGTCAGTTAGCTGATGCAATAGGTGCTGGCCCACGCCTATTACCAGAACTCACCTTAGAAAAAGAGGGTTTTGTAGATAATGCCAATAAACGAGATGCACTTGGCAGCAACCAACCCAATGCCAGAACTGCTGTAGGTATCACCCGTGATGGCAGCGTTATTTTAGTTATGGTGGCTCAAAAACCCTCGGCTTCGGCGAACTCTGGAATCTCTTTGCCAGCATTAGCTGATTTGATGAAAACTCTTGGTGCCAGTCAAGCGATGAATCTGGATGGGGGAAGTTCGTCTTCGCTTTATTACAAGGGGAAAACCTTTTACGGGAAGGTTGATTTGGAGGGAAATTCTATCAAGCGTCCTGTGAAGTCAGTTTTGCTGGTTCAGGAAAAGTAGGGATTGTAGGAATTATACCTACCTAGTGGTAGATTTTTGCCATATACTCAATTCCCGAATCCGAATTGAGTCACAATAATAATAGGCAATCATTAAAGGTGCTGTTATGCTTCGTCTAACCCAAATTATTCGGAACTTGTTCCTTCGTCTTGAAGGCTTGTTTGGTGTTTTATTCCAAAGCATTTCTAATTTTTTCGGAAATTTATTTGGTTTTTTTGGCAAGCTTTTCGGATTTTCTCAGTCTGGTTATTTCTTGGAATCCGATCAGGCGCAAGACGTAAAACAAGCTTCAGCTAAACAGCCAATTGAAACGAATCGGGATAATATTGCTAAAATTCCTGCCACTAACCGCCGTCGTTCTAATGCCAAACTTGACGACTACTACCTCAACATGGCTCGTGATGTGAAAAAGAAATGAAAAAAGCCATAAATTAGATTTTTATCTCAGAATTTTATCAATTACTGTTCCCTATACTAGTGGTCTGTTCTATTATTTATGAAGGGTGAATAAGTTTGTAGTAAGGACTTTAGTCCTGGATTTTTAAGCACTGAAGTGCTTACTAGAAACTCATTATATTTAATAGGATAAGCCACTAGGTAGTGTAAGGTTGCGAAAATCATCCAGCCATAATTAACAGATTTGTATGTGCGTAGACATCGCACCTTTCACAAAAATTTTGTCCAGTTTGAGGCTGGACAATAGCTAGAAATATTTTTGAGCTTGAATATTTACTTAGTTTTTAACTTACCAAATCAACTAAGGCGTTGCTTTGGAAGCGAACTATAGATGAAACTGAGCAACCTCGATAATTCTCAGAGGTGAATACTGATAGTGTGATATTAGCTTGACCTGGATCTAAAATGCGTTTTACCTTGCAGGTTTGCATTTTATTGTTGCAGTAAGCAATAATCCGATCGCCAGCCTTGACTTCCAACGCTTGAATTTTCAATTAATACCAACCTTGCCAGGAGTTTGCTTTGTTAAAGGAAAAATATATTGCTATATCTCACTCGTTTAACAATAGCAATGTTATTTTAGTATAGCACAAAAATTAAGGATATCAATGCTATCAATTTAATCTTGGTAATGTCAAGTTGATTCATACTGCAAATCCTAGTGCAGGAGGTAGGAGGCAGAAATTGATCTGTTGCTCTCAACCATATCTAATTCCAAGCCACCAAATCGTTCGCGCCGTTTATCGGTCGGAGTATTTGTTGAAATTCAGATGTAGGGAAACCTCTGCTCCTAAGAAGTTGGACTAAATTTTTTNNNGGACAGATTTTTCTTTCGATGTTTTTGTTACAATCATTGAAATTTTTACCTAAAAATACCACTATGGCTTTATACGCTGAATTACATAGACATCTAGGCGGCTCGGTCGTACCACGAGTTTTATGGCGATATTTCGAGCGGCATTCTTCGGAGTTAATTTCCCGCTTTGCTGACTATTCAGATTTTGAAGATTTTTATACCCGCCCACGTAACACCCTAGATGAGTATCTAGAATTACACACCTTGGTAGAAAGCGTGCAAACTGTGGAGACTTTGCCTTACTTTATTTATCGCTTGGTGCGTGGTGCTTACATATTTGAAAATTTGGCTTATCTGGAACTGCGTTACACTCCTTATTTGCGGACACCTGAACATCTGAGTCAATCGGAAAGAATTGACAAGATGGCAGAAATTGTGCGAGTAGTAGGGCTTGCCAGCCATCAGCCAGAATATCCGATTGTTACTAGCCAAATTCTCTGTATGCACACACGCCTACCTTATGAGGTGAACAAGGCGATTGTTGATTTGGCGGCGCAAAATAAGCAGTATGTCTGTGCAGTGGATGTAGCAGGAGGTGATAGTTATTACGCCGATCGCTTAGAAGAATGGATTAGCTTATATGATTATGCGCGATCGCAGGGCGTTAACACCACGGGACATCTATATGAAACCACCGCTGGTTGTTACCCAGAACTGCTACCATATCTAATGCGGATTGGTCACGGCATTCAAATTCCCCTACTATATCCAGAGCTACTTAATGATGTGGCTAGACGCGGGCAATGTTTAGAGGTTTGCCCGACAACTTACCTAAAAACTGGAACTTTGCAGGACATACGTCAACTCAAATTAGTTTTTGACCGTTGTCTTGATGCTGGGGTTGATATCGCTATCTGTACTGATAATGCTGGATTGCACAATGTGCGTCTACCGTTTGAGTATGAGAATCTCTTGACTTACAACATCATTAGTTTTGAACAACTACAAGCTTGTCAAGATGCAGCTTTCCGTCATGCTTTTGCTTGGCCTTACAGTCAACCTCCTGCATCGCTGTTGAATGGTTTGCTTAAACCTGAACCAGCTAAAATTTTGTCACTGAGAGATACTAATTAACAAATCGCCTAAAGATATTCATAAAGTCAGGTGATTTAATGTTAATTAATGTTGCAATTACTAATTTTTTCTGATGCGATAGAAAAAGTTGTAATGCATAATAGATATCTTGCAATAATTAATGTTTTAGAAATTAAACCACAGATGCACACAGATAATTTATCGGTGTTTATTTGTGGTTCTTTTTTTGCAGAGACAGGATTCTTGCTATAAGTCGTATATAGCGTGCCCCCAGAAGCTATAAACTATAATTTATGGCATCTACTATTCAAGCTCTACCAACAGAAGTTGTATATCTCATTACAGCTGGAGAGGTAATTGACTCTTTAGCCTCTGTGGTGCGGGAATTGGTAGAAAATTCCCTAGACGCAGGTGCAACGCGAATTGTGGTTTCTCTGTGGCCGCAGCAATGGCGAATTCGTGTAGCAGATAATGGTTGTGGAATGAATCTAGATGATTTGCAACAAGCAGCTACAGCCCACAGCACTAGTAAAATTCGCTCTAGTGCCGATTTGTGGAAAATTAACAGTTTAGGGTTTCGTGGTGAGGCGTTGCACAGTTTAACGACTCTGGCAGATTTAGAAATTTTGAGTCGTCCTCTAGGGGGAAATTTAGGATGGCGGATAATTTATGGCAATGGTGGGAAAGTTGTACAAGTTGAAGCAACTGCGATCGCACCTGGTACAGTAGTTACAGTTTCTCATCTTTTCGGTAATTGCTCATCTCGTCGTCAGGGATTACCCACAACAGCACAGCAAATGAAAGCTGTGCAAGCTACAATTTACCAAATTGCCCTTTGTCATCCCCGCGTTACCTGGCAGATTTGGCAAAATGATCGTCAATGGTTCACCATCTCTCCCGCCGCCACAACTGGACAACTACTACCGCAGATTTTACCGCAAGTGCGACAAGGTGACTTGCAAGAAATAAAACTCGAAATACCCAACCCACTAAACTCCTCACTCCTAACTCCTAACTCCCCACTCCCCACTCCTAACTCCTCACTCAATTTAGTGGTAGGATTACCCGATCGCACTCATCGTCATCGTCCAGATTGGGTACGTGTAGCCATCAACGGACGGATGGTTAAGACACCGGAACTAGAGCAAACGATATTATCAGCATTTCATAGAACATTACCACGCGATCGCTATCCAATTTGTTTCTTACATCTTGCCATTTCCCCCAATCAAATTAACTGGAATCGCAATCCAGCAAAAACAGAAATTTACCTCAACGAAATCATTTATTGGCAAGAGCAAATTACCCAAGCAATTAACCAAGCGCTCAGCATATCTTCTAACAATCTTAAAGAAGCTGTTCACACAACACGAGTTAGTAAATTACTCAAAGCCGCAGAAGCCAAAGGTGGTTACAATTTTAATCCTCAAAATCCCAACGAAAATCACAAAACTCCTAACTCCTCACTCTCAACTCCTAACTCTTTAAAAGCTGTCGCTCAAGTTAGCAACACTTATATTGTGGCGGAACATTCAGGTGGGATGTGGTTAGTAGAACAGCACATTGCCCATGAGCGAGTTTTATATGAGCAATTGTGTGATGATTGGCAACTTGTCCCCGTCGAACCGCCAATAATTCTTTATCAATTATCACCAGCGCAAGTATTGCAATTGCAACGCATCGGTTTAGAAATAGAACCCTTTGGCGAACAACTTTGGGCAGTCCGTAATATTCCCGCACCTTTGCAGCAACGAGACGACTGTGCAGAAGCAATTTTAGAGCTTAGTTGGGGAGGCGATTTACAAACAGCCCAAGTTGCTGTCGCCTGTCGTAGTGCCATTCGTAACGGTACACCGATGAATCAACAAGAAATGCAGACACTTTTAGATAATTGGCAACGCACTCGCAACCCCCGCACCTGTCCCCACGGACGACCAATTTATCTATCTTTAGAAGAATCAGCATTAGCCCGATTTTTCCGGCGTAATTGGGTAATTGGTAAAAGTCATGGAATTTGATGCAATAACTCAGTCAAATACTCTCAGCGTCAAGATCCCCGACTTCTTAAAGAAGTCGGGGATCTAATACCAATTCAATTAATGATTGCAACACATCCTTGGGTGAAGACGCGATGAATCGCGTCTCTACAAATGGTCTATTTGTCGCATTCTTTTTTTAAACTGGTATAACTTTTCACAAATGATTTAAGATTGCTATAGTCCACTTCCCTTTATAAGCTACGGTCTACACACATCTGTGTACAAAATAGATCCTCCTAAATCCTCCTTTTTAAGGAAGATTTTGAGAGGTTTGGAGAGAGGTCAGAATTGTAATTACCTTAACTATTAATAATCCGTTCCACCGCAACAGAAATATCTGGAAATGCCAGAGGTTGAATTGTTCCCGCAGTTAATGTCAATTTTGTCGCATATTCTCCATCTAAGATTTCTCGAAACACTACTAAATGAAGCTTTCTGAGATTGACAACCCAATACTCTAAAATACCTGCTTCTCCATAGATTTTACTTTTTCTCTCTAAATCTTTTTCTAAACTGGAGTTAGCATATTCAATCAACCAGAAAATATTCTCTGGGTAGGGATGATGCTCTCGATACTCGCGTCCTAAACGCTGGACAATGGCAATATCTGGTTCTGGTTCCGAGTCGTTGGGTAAGGTGATAGGCTTGGCTTGTCGGATTGCAGCACGTTTACCTAACAAATCCGCTAGATACTCTGCCGATTCATGACTACAATAAGCATGGGGTTCCCCTTCCGGCGACATTTCGACAATTTCTCCCTTAAGTAGTTCTACTTTGCGATCGCTCAAAATGCCAGCATCAATCATGCGGTGATATTCGTCAATCGTCCACTTAGCAACAATAACAGTCATGACGATTGATTCCTCCCAATGATTATTGATATTTTTCCATCTTAAACGTATTTCAAAGGAAGCCGCTAGCGCGTATGTACCCGTGTAGCCAAGACTTCCAATTTAAAACCAATTTTTTAGTAATTTACTCTTTCAAATATTACACTAAGAATACAAAAACTCCACTTTCTCAAAGTAAGTGGAGTAATTAATGTTTAACTATGATTAACGAATCATCGCTAATCTAGTATTTTTATTTTCAGTCCAAAAACGTAAATTAATCTAAAGCTTTCTTAAGTTCGTCTTTAATGTTTTCTACAGTGTGAGCAACTTGGGCTTCAGCTTGCTTCGCTTGTCCTTCAGCTTTATCTTGTGGATTACTCGGTTATTTCACTCACAACCTCTTGAACTTTCCCTTCAATATTTTTTGCAATAGCTTCTACTCTTTTTTCGGCACTCATGGTTTTTATTTCCAGCTTGTAGTTAATTGACCTATTACATAAACTAACAAGAGTGTATTATTTGTGACTTCCATCAACGGAGAGAAGATTTTTTTAGATTATGTATCTTAAGATAGATACGGGGTGCGACAGAACACCCTCCTTCAAAAATCTGAAAATATTATAAATTTGCGGTGTCCAGATCCCCGATTTCTTAAAGAAGTCGGGGATCTGAAAAGCCGGGGATCTAACTTTTCACGAAGAATTGAGGGCTGCTATATGCACCTTCATAGAAAATTAGTATAAGTCAAAGCAAATTTTCAACAAAAGGAAGGTAAAGGAGTGCCAACAAAACGTCAAAAGAATGTATGGAGGAGTGAGATTAATGACATCATTCGGGGTGCTTGCGGAGGTTTTTTATTTGGCATACCCTTGCTGTATACAATGGAGGTTTGGTGGATTGGATCGCTGGCAAAAGCACAATTTATCATGACGGCGATCGCATTAATGTTTATTGTGGTTTACTTGCTCAATCAGATAGAAGGCTTTCGCAAACGCAGATATAGCTGGCTCTCTCATCAAGCCGCAATGGATACTGTCGAAGCGATCGCGATCGGCATAGCTTGTTCTACCTTTGTGCTGTTACTATTACGAGAATTGACACCAGAAACCTCCCTAAAAGAATCTTTAGGTAAAATCATCTTTGAAAGTGTGCCCTTTGCTCTTGGTGTAGCATTAGCGAATCAGTTGTTGGGAGATACTGAAAACAGTAATGGAAAAGGACAAGCAAGCGATCGGGAAAATAGCACAACCAAGAACAAAGGTGATGAGTTACACGCCACCTTTACTGATGTGGGTGGAACCCTGATTGGTGCAACCATAATTGCATTTAACATCGCTCCCACAGATGAAATTCCGATGCTTGCAGCCGCAACCTCTCCACCTTGGGAGTTGGCAATGATCGCCGCATCTTTGCTGATTTCTTATGGCATTGTATTTCAGGCAGGTTTTTCTAACCAGCAAAAACGTAAAGAGCAAAAGGGAATTTTTCAACGACCATCGAGCGAAACCATTATGTCTTACTTAGTATCATTGCTAGCAGGCGCTTTTATGCTGTGGTTCTTTCAAAAATTAACTTTTAGCGACCCCTGGACAATGTGGTTAGATCACACATTGATACTGGGTTTACCTGCAACTATTGGTGGTGCAGCCGGAAGGTTAGCAATATGACTGAAACAGAACAAGAACCAAAGCGCTCAATAGCTGAGTGGATAACATTCAGCATCGCCTCACTCATCCTAGCAATCATTGTGAGTCTAGTAGGCTACACTTGGCTGAACGAAAAAAATCAACCTCCCATCCTTTCTGTCACTAAAAAACAAACAATTCGAGAAATTAATGGTCAGTTTTATGTTCCTTTTGAAGTTATGAATAGTGGAGGAGATACAGCTGAGTCAGTTCAGATTATGGCTGAGTTACTGATTAACGGCAAAGTTACAGAAACAGGAGAGCAACAGATTGACTTTTTATCTAGTGGGGAAAGCGAAGAAGGCGCATTTATATTCAGCCATAACCCGCGCCAAGGTCAGTTAAATCTACGTGTTGGTAGCTATAAATTGCCATAGGAGACTGACAAATAAAAAAATACCCCACAATATTGCATAATCTATTTGTTGGAAGTATACCCGAACTCAACCCTCACCACACTTGCTTTCAGAGTGGGAGCGCTAAGAGTTGAGTTTGGGTGCGTGCGATCGCGTGGGTGAGATATTTCTTTACCTGACGTTGACGTAGCCTCTGTCTCCGACATACTGTTCGCGTTCCTAGAGACGTTGAAATCTGCTGTATAAGTCCTATATTTTATTGCTTGCCCATATTTTCAACACGATAGCGCCCGCATTTTGATAACCTTGAAGAAATTAAATAATTTAAAAAAATAAATAATCGCATTTTTATTTCACCAGAGATATAAAATAGGATTAACTGTTTTGAGGTAGATTTCATCAAATATTTACAGTTTTAATATTTGTACTATATCAGTATTACAAATATTAATTACATTTGACATATAAAACTATCAAGAAATATTTTACATCCATTTATTGTTGGGATACCTAACAATAATTTATTGCTGGGTACTAGTAATGACGACCGGATTTGTGTTTGTGGAGACAATAACAATATCTCCGCCAGTCTTGAATAACCTAATTGATCGTGGAGAAGACAGGCTGATAATGGCGGTAATGAAACATTTAAGTGCAGTCGGCGCGATCGCAGCAGTTGCTTCAACTCTCTCGCTTTAAATAAAGCATTGTTGCATTTTGATGATATTATCTTAAAAAATTAAGGAGAAAACCTTGTGGGAGTTACGCTCAATCAATTATTTAAGTTATCTGTAAAATATTTTTCAGCGATCGCAGTCATAATAACGGTTCTCTCATTACCAGTTAAAGCCGCTACATTTTTAGTAACTGACCGCGCTGGTTTAGGAGGCAACGATCAAGTTAATTGGGAAAGTTTAGGTAAAGTCTTTAATCCCTCTGCCCCTGATTTTTCTGCTTTTTTACCTAACTCTTTTTCAGCAACATCACAACGTGGTTTAGGCTTAGATATAAATATAACTCCAACTAATAAGCCTCAAATTACTCCACCATTTGTTTTTCAAACTTTACCTTCACCTGGCATTCGGAGTAACTTCGCTCTAGGTGATTTTATTCTCTTCGGAGGTATAGACCCAACAGGTTTTATTCCTCTTCCTCCTGGTACTTCCGATCCTGGAACTAAAGGGAACGGCGAGCCTTTTTCGATTAGTTTTGCCCAGCCAGTTTTTGGCGCTGGAACTCAGATAGCTGTAGACACTAGTAAATTGAAAATTGAAAATTCGATCGCCGCTTTTGATAACGCCAATAACCTATTGGGTACTTTCTCCGTTCCAAATCTTTCGTCTTTAGCATTAGATAATTCGGCAGTATTTTTGGGGATTCGTAGTGACACTCCAAACATCTCACGACTTGTTTTTAGCAGTTCTGCTCCAGAATACGGCTTGGCTATTAATCAGGTAAGCATTCTTGCAACTCCCGAACCAACTTATACCTTAGCGATATTAGCTTTTGGAGTTTCAAGTACTGTTTTGAAACGACGTAAACATATTTGATACTCCCACAGCATCGAAATAGCTTTCATTTAATAAGTTAGAGATTTCGGACATACTCAAACTTATGTAAGTACGTAACGTAAGTTCCAGATAATTCTTGTCTTTAACCAAATTTAAGTCAATGTTATACAAAGAATTAGAAAACATCATAGACGCTAAGATACAAAAAGCCATACGGAAGCACGAAATTATAGTTGCTTTAATTAGTAGTATTATCGGCTTGATTTTTATCATGGGTTTGTTCCATGCTATTTTGCTCAACCACACTGAAATTCAAAGATTTTGTTTGTACTGATTACAAGCCAAAAACAGAACGTGCAGCCTAAAAATCTAGGTCTTAATTTAAGAATTACGAATTAAGAATTACGAATTACGAACGATTATGACAGGTCGCCGAGTATTATTTTTAGGCATCTTTGTAAGCATCCTTCTCACCTACGCAATTTGGCTCGGTGGGAGCATTCCTGCAAACATCATCAAACTTCCTGACCAAGGATTAAACTGGTACTACTGGAAGCTTCCCCAACCAACCTTTTGGAGTCGAGCAACGGCTTGGGGTATGTACCTTGGGCATCAGTTTAGCATCTGGGCGTGTATCTTGTGGGCGCAGCGATGGCTACGCCCGCCGCAGGCATCCCAGTTGAAATACAAATCAGCGTTGCACCCGATAAATTACCTCATGCTTGCCATTAATGGTGCATTCATTGCTTTACACTTTCTGCAAACATATATCTGGTACGATGCTCTAGCTCAAGATACTTCAATTTGGGCTTCTCAAGGTGCAGTTGTACTCTTACTAGTCTTCGTACTGATTTTAGAAACACCTCGACGCGGTTTATTTTTTGGCAATTCTGTGCCATTTCATCAACAGTTTTTGCAAATTATCAAGCTGTACCACGGCTATTTTTTCTCCTTTGCCGCTATCTACACCTTCTGGTATCACCCAATGGAAGCGACTTTAGGGCACTTAATTGGTTTTCTCTATATGTTCTTGCTTCTGCTCCAATCTTCCTTGATTTTTAACCGCACCCATGTAAACCGTTGGTGGACATTTACTTTGGAGGCTTCAGTGCTTTTACATAGTGTAATTGTGTCATTAATACTAGGACAAAGCAAGTGGCCCACATTTCTCTTTGGTTTTCTTGGTATTCTTGTTCTTACTCAGCTTCACGGTTTACCTGTGGGTATCTGGACTAAACGTACTATTTACGGAGCCTTTTTAGTGAGTGTAATGGCCGTTTATGGACTGACTGAACGCGGCTTGGGCAGAATTTACGAAGTAACCTATATTCCTCTGATTGAGTTTGGATTAGTTGGTGCAATTTACTTAATCTTCCTACTCATCTTATGGACAATTTCTCATTTACCTGTCAAGACATAATGTCATTTCTTGACAAGAGGCAGAGCCTCTCGGAACTCGTTCCTAGCCTGGAGGCTGGGAACGAGAAATACAATAAGTCTTTGGGCTTTTCTTAGTGCCATTCCATACTATACCAAAGCTACGCATCGCAGCAGGGCGCGGTTCGCTACATCGCCTGGTTAGGGACTTCCAACAAATAAATTATCCAATCTTGTGGGGTGGACATCTTGTCATAGGTGTCAAGTTAAGGTTAAAACCCATTTGTCAACGATAGGTTTTGTGAGGAACGAAGTATAAAGGTGAACTTTTTTCTGCCTTTTATACGCAAGCAGGGAGTGATGCTAATAAACAAAGCATTAATAGTCCCTGAAAAAGTTCGTTTTTTGTCCCTTGAAAACCGAATTTTTAAGCCTAAATGCTTATTGACATAGTAAGTTTGAGCTTAACTTGACACTAATGACATCTTGTCCGCCCCAAGGCTTGGGGCGGGCGAGACGCCACTTGTGTCAACTTAACGCGAAACCGCACGTCCGCCAGGGATTGTAAATCCCTGTCTCATAGCTAAAGTCCTCTGAAGAGGACTAAATAGCTCAAAAATTTTCAGTCTACTTCAGTAGACTTGAGCAATTAGTCAGGGATTTACAATCCTGGCTGGCGGGTGAACTGGCGGGTGAACAACACCCAATCAGTACGCTATTTTTGGCTTAAGTTGACACCAGTGGCGAGACGCCCACCCCACTACGACTGAATGAATTCGAGGAGATCGGCATTGATCTGGTCTGCATTTGTCGTCGGCATACCGTGCGGGAAACCCTTGTAGGTTTTCAATACCGCGCCCTTGACCAACTTAGCGCTCAGTGGGGCGGAGTCGGCATAGGGAACTATCTGGTCATCATCGCCGTGCATTACCAAAGTCGGCACAGAGAACTTCTTAAGATCCTCGGTAAAGTCGGTCTGAGAGAAAGCCACGATGCCATCATACTGCGCCTTGCTACCGCCCATCATGCCCTGACGCCACCAATTCTCAATCACGCCTTGCGACGCTTTCGCACCCGGTCGGTTGTAACCGTAAAAGGGCCCGCTCGGCACATCCCAATAAAATTGCGCCCGATTGGTGGCAACCTGCGTCTGAAAGTCGTCAAATACCTCTTTAGGTAAACCGCTGGGATTTGCTGGGGTCTTCACCATCAGTGGTGGCACGGCGCTAATGAGAACGGCCTTCGCGACGCGGCTTTCGCCGTGGCGCGCAATGTAGCGTGTCACCTCACCGCCGCCAGTCGAGTGTCCAACGTGGATGGCGTTCTTTAAGTCGAGATGCGCGGTAAGGGCAGCGAGGTCATCGGCGTAATGATCCATATCGTGCCCGTCGCCGCCTTGGGTCGAGCGTCCATGCCCTCGTCGGTCATGGGCGATGACGCGATAGCCGTGATTTAAGAAGAACATCATTTGGGTGTCCCAGTCATCGGCCGATAGAGGCCAACCATGCGAGAAAACTATGGGCTGACCGCTGCCCCAATCCTTGTAGTAAATCTCTATGCCGTCTTTCACTGCGATCGCGTTCATGTATTTTTCTCTAGTAGGTTGAATTTTTGGAAATGTCTATTAAAAAACTAACAATTTTACTCACCACTACTAATATTTTTTTGCTGTTGATAACGCTGTTTAAACTGCTGTTGTTGTATTTTATGATCCACAATTGGATCAGGATAACCAACAGCATGACGTTCTAAAGGTGGAATTTTCCCAGTAACTAAATATTCTGTATCTACAGACCGCAATTCCGATACCCATTGCCGAATATATTCCCCTTCTGGATCGAATTTTTGGGTTTGACTGGCTGGGTTGAAAATCCGCACAGGTTTGGGGTCCATACCGCTAGAAGCACTCCATTGCCAACCGCCATTATTAGCAGATAAATCACCATCAATCAACTTCTGCATAAAGTATTTTTCTCCCAATTGGGGATTAATTAGCAAGTCTTTAGTAAGGAAACTCGCAACAATCATCCGACAGCGGTTATGCATCCAGCCGCTTTCGTTTAACTGACGCATTGCTGCATCTACAATGGGGTAGCCTGTTCTTCCCTCACACCAAGCTTGGAAGTATTCTTCGTTAGTTTCCCAAGGAAAGTTCTTGAAGGTGTCGCGGAAAGCACCATCAGCTAATTCCGGGAAGTTATACATTGCATGTTGATAAAACTCCCGCCAAGCTAATTCCTGTTGCCATGTGCGGATATTAACTGCTGTTTCTTCACTGCGGCTATTTTCCAGCGCTTCTATCGTGGCTTGCCAAACGGTGCGAATGCCAATTACCCCAAATTTTAAAGCTGCACTCAGTTGTGATGTACCGTCCACTGCGGGAAAATTGCGCTGTTCTTGATATTCAGTAATAGCTTTATTAGTAAATTCTTCTAATCGTTCTTGTGCCGCCGCCTCTCCTGGTGAAATAATCAATGGTTCATCCCAGATAAATCCTAAATCTTTTGCTGAAGGTAGTGCCAAGGCTCCTGCAAGTTTGGCGATTTCCTGTTCGGCTTCCGTTAATCCCTCAACATTTTGCAGTGTTTCTACTGGTTGAGCCTTCGGTTTAGTAATCCAATTTTTCCAGAAGGGGGTGTAAACCGTGTAAGGACTGTTACCACCCGTGCGGATCTCGTCTGGGGAGTTGAGGATTTGATCCCAGTTTTGGTTAAGAAACTCAATGCCTTTTTCTTTGAGGGTATTTATAATAGTGCGATCGCGTTCTTGTGAATAAGGTTCTACATCCCAATTCCAAAAAACAGCTTTGGCATTTATTGCTTCGGCTAAGGCTGGTATCACTTGTACAGGATCGGCGTGGAGTATTAACAACTGGCTACCAACTTCAACATATCGCTCTTGGAGTTTCTGCAAACAGCCAATCATATAAGTTACTCTCACAGGAGCAACATCATCCCGTTCTAGAAGATTTGGATCGAGGCAAAACACGCCCACTACCTTCGGACTTTGCCGTTTTGCCGCAGCCAGTCCCGTATTGTCAGAAATGCGTAAATCGCGCCGATGCCAAAACAGAATTAAGTCAGACATTCCATGCTGGATATAGTTCACCCGTACTAGCTTAGATGCTAGTGGTACCAATAAGCATCATTCTGGCGATAAATTTATTCTTTCGCGATCCTTACGAATTTACATGAGAATTGCGATCGCAGGATATCAACAGTCAACGAAACCCCGGTTTCTCAATCGGGAATAGTGGCTTTTCATCTCAAAATTGAGTATACTCTTCTTAACAGTTAATTAGTCTTTTTGTCATGGCTAGCCTACTACTTGACGACGGTACGATTGAGAGCGATTTAGACGAAATAGCTCGCGAACTTGCCCCTCTTGGCATTCAACTCAAACACTACGACCCAGGAACATCAATACTCTTCCCTAATCTGCTAGACCAGGATGTTTTAACTGAGGCCGAGAAACGTTGTTGCGTAGAACTCCATAACAGCGTCTTTGAATTTCTTCAGCAAGAAAATGGCGCTCTCTGGTGTGACTTACTAAATGTGCATCCGGGTTCGTTCAATCTTCACCATCTGATCGCCACCTACAGTCGTTACCATACTCATTCTGCACCTGAACCCCTCTATGTGTTGGCAGGAGAAATGATTTATGGCTTTGTGCGACCTGATGGCAGTCAGGTACAGCTTTTAGTTCAGGCACAAGACTATCTTTATATCCCCCCCGGCGTTGAGCATTGGTGCAGCCCAACTGCATCGTTGAGTTTTAAAGGGATACGCTATTTTGCAATTGCAGAAGGTTGGGTTCCCAATTATACAGGGACTCAAGTGAGTGATTCGAGCCAAAAGCCGCGTTAAAGCTTATTTATAAACGTCCTTTGGGCGGCCTCACAAAATCGCGTTGCTCCCCCCTAAGCCTTGTGAAATGCGCTGTCTTTGCGTATATCCTGTAGTCTTTAAAGCAACAGTCTCAATTCGACTGTAAAGGAACTGGGGCAAAAGCCGAAGGAAATAGGCAGCTCCCAAGGTCAAAAGTGTACGGCGTGGTTCTTTAGAGAGAATATGCCAGTTGGTTGCTAATGCTCGATTCACCAACTTCACAGCCATTGCACCATCTTGCAGGCTGACTGCTCTACGCGCTAAGTACCGCAACTGGTAAGCTCTAGCCAGTGTTTCCCATTGATTAACTATTTCTGGGGCGTATAAACGTGCCCTAGAGATTGCCAATTCCCAAGAATCTAACTGCTTGAGCAAGTTTGCTGATAGTCCACCTGAATTTACCCTATATAAGGTCAAAGCTTCAGGAATACCCTCTATTTCCAGATCGCTCTTAACAGACATCCGAAACCAACATTCAACATCTGTTGAGTCACCATTAGTATGACGCGATCGCTCATCGAAATAAAAATTTTCAACTGTACCGTAAAGATTATCTTGAAATTCAATAGCTTCAAAAACTTCTCTTTTAATTACTGCTACCGAACCATTGCTAACTGGATTGCGGCAAAGGATAATCGCTGGAGTTATTCCCTGCATCTGAGGCATTTGATAAATACCTAAAGGGTTGCCATTATCATCAATAAAAGCAGAGCGGCTAAAGCTTACCCCGACATTAGGCGAATTATCTAAATGCTTAACGTGTTTTTCTAATTTTTCTGGCAACCATAAGTCATCAGCATCTAAAAGAGTTAAATAATCTCCCTGTGCATGGCGAATACCAGTGTTTCTTGCTCCAGGTAGACCCCGATTCTTTTGACGAATAATTTTAATTCTAGGGTCTGTAAATTGCTGACAAATTTCTATACTCTTATCAGGAGTACCATCATCAATAATTAAAATCTCGAAGTTTTCGTAAGTTTGTTCAAGAGCCGATTGCAATGTAGCAGCTATATATTTTTCTGCTTTGTAAACCGGAATAATGATAGAAACTTTCTTCATTGTTGACTATTCCCATTGATTTATTTTAATTAATATCTAATTAAATTTACTATGCACTAAGCAAGAAATCTAATTTGCTTTAGGCAGAGAAAGTTTTTAATTATTGATAGAAAACTTCTTAATTATTTTTAGATATCTTCTTGAAGAATACGACGTTTTTGGTTAGCCCCTACTATATTATTTGAAACCAGAGCTTCAAATTTATTGTAAACATTTTGAGGTAAGAGTAAAAGTAAATAAGCTGCTACCAGTGTCAAAATTGTACTTTTTGGATTTTCAATAAGAATATGCCAATCAGCTATTAAGGCTCGATTAATTAATTTTACAGCCATTGAACCTTCTCGTAGTCTTACGGCATTACGAGCTAAATACTGCAACTGGTAAGCTCTAGCTAGTGTTTCCCCTTGAGTAAATATTTCTGGAGCGTAGGAGCGTGTCTTTTCAATTAGCTTTTCCCAGAAATCTAACTGCTTGAGCATATTTGCGGAAAGCCCTTTTGAATTAACCCGATACAAGGTCAAGGGTTCTGGAATGCCCTCTATTTGCCAATTGCTTTTAATGGAAATCCGAATCCAAAATTCGTTATCTTCTGATTGGAGTAAGCGTTCATCAAAATAACAATCTTCATTAGTACCGTAAAGATTATCTTGGAATTTAATATCTTCTAGAACTTCTCTGCGCATTACCGCAGCCGAGCCGTTACCAACCGGATTGCAACTGAGTAAATAAGATGGCGTGATTTCTTTAAGCTTGGGCATCTGATACGTACCTAAAGCTTGTCCAGCTTCATCAATAAAAGCAGAACGACTGAAGCTGACACCGACTGCTGGTGAATTTTCTAAGTGAGCGATTTGTTTTTCTAACTTTTCCGGCAACCAAAGATCATCTCCATCCAAAAAAGCTAAATATTCTCCTTGAGCATGGCGAATACCAGTATTTCTAGCTCCAGATACTCCTCGATTTGCCTGACGAATAATTTTAATTCTGGGATCAGTAAATTGCTGACAGATATTTATACTCCTGTCCAAGGAAGCATCGTCGATAATTAGAAGCTCAAAATTTGTATAGGTTTGCTCAAGAACGGATTGTACAGTAGCAGCTATATATTTTTCGACTCCATAAACCGGAATAATTACAGAAACTTTTTTCATTTTCCAGACCGACTTTAGCTTCAGTTTTGATCTCAGATTTTACTGATAGTACAGTAATCTTTGATATGGCAATGGGAATACTATCTGATGGATACGATCGCACCTTCTAGTGATAGCATCTAAAAAAGCGAGATATTTATCCACCTGGCTATCCATCTAGTTATAGGACGAATTCCACTTCCTAACTTTTCACTGGATAATGTAAGATATCTCCTTCTAGTATGCGTTATCAAAGCAAATATTGTATTTAATAATACATATTGTCCTGCATGTGGATAGTCTGATTGAAATTCTTAGGGATTTCCAAATAAAAAAATATCCAATTAACTCCTGTGGGGTGGGCGACACGAGAACCCAGTCCATAGGGCGCTCATGTTGCCCACCCCACAATATTGGATAATTTATTTCTTGGAGTTTCCTTAGCAAGCGATCGCTCCACCATTACAGCACTTCCGGCAGCTATGAGGTACATCCTCAAAGCTGAAAGCTATGATAGAAAAGGGCAAGAAGAAAAACTGTACTGTATTCAATACCTTAGCCAAAATAAGAGGATGAGGAGAGAGGGCCGATGTAGTAGAGTTATTGTCTCTCACAACGACAACTCAAAAACTACAATCAGCCCATGTCCGATATCTTATCACTGCTACAATGCTTGCTACCGCAGATAAACGCTACGACGATGCGGCAATTGAACCAGATAATCCTGGCTATGTTAGCGATGAGCGGACGAGTCACGATGTTGGGAATTTCCCGTTGGGCAGGCATTGGTGGTAGTTATCGGACGATGTTGCGGTTTTTTCATACAGTAATACCTTGGGCTACATTGTTTTGGCTATTTTTCCGCAAGCATTTGTTCCGTGCGAATGAGGTATATTTGCTTGCAGGAGATGAAGTTGTAGTCAGTAAATCGGGTAAAAAGACTTATGGATTAGATAGATTCTTTTCTAGCCTAGCCAATAAACCGATATCAGGATTATCTTTCTTTGTATTATCATTAGTGAGTGTTGAACAGAGGCACTCGTTTCCGATTCAGATAGAACAGGTAATAAAGAAAGATACTCAAACAAAAAGTACCTCGACAATCGAAAAACCAAACAAAAAAGAAAAGCGTGGGCGTGGACGACCAAAAGGAAGTAAAAACAAAAATAAAAAGGAAGTGATATTAACATCTGAATTAATACTAATTCAGAAAATGATTGGTTCACTATTCAAGTTATTAGCTAACTCTATTTCCCTCACCTACTTGGTAGTAGATGGTCATTTTGGTAACAACAATGCTTTGCAGATGGCACGTCTTGTCAACTTGCAGATAATTTCCAAATTGCGCCATGATTCAGCATTATACTTCCCTTATGAAAATCCTGACTCCAGTAAGCGCTCTCGTCGTAAATACGGTGATAAGCTAGACTATCGTAATATACCTGACAAATACTTATGTAAAAGTGCTATTGAGGATGATATTCAAACTGATATTTATCAAGCCACTCTTATTCACAAAGAATTTGCCCAAGCTCTCAATGTAGTGATTTTGGTCAAAACCAATCTTAAAACTAATGCTTGCAGCCATGTAATTATTTTTTCTAGCGACCTAACTCTGTCATTTGAAAAAATTATCGACTATTACAAACTCCGTTTCCAAATCGAGTTTAATTTTAGGGATGCCAAGCAGTTTTGGGGATTGGAAGATTTTATGAACCTGAGCCAAACTGCCGTGACTAATGCTTCTAATTTAGCATTTTTTATGGTCAATTTATCCCACCATCTTCTCGCTGATTTCCAGCAACTCAATCCCGGTTCTGGCATTATTGACCTTAAGGCTTACCATCGTGGTTTTCGATATGTTCGTGAAATGTTAAAAATGCTTCCCGAAATCCCTGAGCCTATTTTATTAACCCAGATTTTTGCCAAGCTTACTTCTTTAGGACGTATTCATCCCGTTTCCACTGGCGTTGAACCCTCGTAAATTGGCAGAGGTATTGGTATTGCATAATAGCTGTCAGTGCTTTAACCCAAGTTTTTCTAGTCCTCTTCTAGAGGACTTGCACCATTAGACAGGGAATTCTATTCCCTGGCGGTCTGTATTGCTGAGTAACTATCCCATTGAGTTACCAAGTGGCAAGTACTACAACTTACCTCAACCGATTCTTTTTTCATCAATATTTAATTTTTGAACATGAGTAACGCGAATTTTACTAATAATCTTGAGTAAGTATGCAGAAATATTTTCTACAAGTATTTTTTTCAACAACAATTTAATAATTAGCTTTTGAGTTTCCTTTTCCAGGAGAATTTTTGGATATAGCTGAATTGCCTTCCTCAATTTTTGACTTGCTGTTTCAATTCCTTCATCACCTGTAATTCTTGTTAAGCAGAGTCTACAAGAATATCGGTAAACATAAGCTAAACTATGATTTTTCAAGATTTGAATTTCTGGCGATCCCGATTGAAAAGCTCGCTCCAACACTTTGAACTGACAGTCTTCCATAAATTCAACTTTAGAGGACATTGAATTTGAAGATTGACGATAAAAAATCTGCGGTTTAGTAACTACAACAAACGACCATTTTGCAGCTAAACGTAGCCAATAATCCCAATCTGCTGCTCCTGATACTGAAGGTTCAAACTCTCCGACAGATTCAATCGCTTGCTTACGGATTAATGGATTTGAACCACTAGCAATAAAGTTCCAGGTTAATAAATTAGCCAAAACATTACCTTGGAAAAAGATCGGCCGATCCATATGGCAATTTCCAGTTTCTTCATCCATAAAATAAGTCCAGCTATAAGCAACACCTGCCTCTGGATTTTTCTGCAAAGCTTCTAACTGAAGTTCTAGCTTGTCGGCTGTCCATAAATCGTCAGCATCAAGAAAGGCTATAAAATCTCCCTTGGCATGAGAGATACCACGGTTACGAGCTACTGATAAACCCCCATTCTCATAGGAAAAGACTTGTATACGACTATCTTTCAACTCATCCAGTAGCTTAATAGTTCCGTCTGTTGAACCATCATTGATCACAATTATTTCAAAATCAGAAAAAGTTTGTTGTTGTACTGAGACAATTGTATCGACAATTGTGCGCTCAGAATTATAAGCGGGAATAATGACAGATATAGTTGGCATGTGATTTTAATAAGTTGCTAAATTTTACTAGCGAATTAGTATCAAAAGGTTGCTTTTTAATAACAGCCTCTATTGCAGCCTTGGAACCGCAACAGACCTAGCCAAAGAAAAAGGTCGAGTCAAGTACTTAGCAATTCGAGGAGAAAGGACTTGCATTACTAGCCATTTCATTAAATAACGCTGAGTTAATCTTTCTCGCAAAATCTGAGGATATAAAGAAACCGTCTTCCACAATTTACGACCAGCTTGGTTGACCTGTTCTCTATTAGTCACATTAGCCAGTTCCATGCCCGTTAAATATTGATAGATATTTGCTAGGCTTTGATTTTTAAGATTTTGCAACTCTGGCGGTGCTGCTTGAAAACCTCTCTCCAAGACAATAAGCAAATATTTCTCCATTTTCTCAACTTTAGTTGACATAGATTTTGAAGAGTGGCGATAGAGAATTTGAGGTTTGGGAACTACTGCAAAATCCCAGTGCTGTGCTACACGAAACCAATAATCCCAATCTTCCACAGAAGAAAGTGTTGGGTCGAATTCTCCAGCAGATTGAATTGCTTGTTTACGAATTAAAGGATTAGAACCATTGGAAATAAAGTTACTGAGTAATAATTTGTCATACACCTTACCTTCATAGACTACATTATGACCAGGGTGAAAAATCTCTGCTGTTTCACTCATGTTCAGAGTCCAGCTATAAACAAGTCCTGCCTCTGGATGTTTTTGCAATGCTGCTAGTTGTAGCTCTAATTTATCAGGTGTCCATAAATCATCGGCATCGAGAAATGCCATAAACTCTCCAGTGGCATGAGAAATACCACGATTACGAGCTACTGATAGACCAGCATTGCTGTATGAAAAAATCTTGAGACGAGAGTCTTCAATAGTCTTCAATAGTTCTAAAGTCCGATCGGTTGAGCCATCATTAATAACAATTAGCTCAAAATCAGAAAAGGTTTGTTGAAGAACGGATTTTATCGTTTCTAAAATAGTGCGTTCAGCATTGTAAGCGGGAATAATAACGGATATAGTTGGCATAGAGTTTAACCAGATGGAAAGTAGAAGGATTTTTGTAAGTCCTAGTGTAGGGAGAGCATAAACCAGTTAGTTTGGGAATAGTTCCAATAATTCTTGTGCAGCCACCTGAATTTGTGAAGGTTCTTTTACAAATCTGCAAAAGGGAATTGAGTAAGTCCAAGCTTGATAAAATGCCTCATTTTTATGGTAAGCATTAGGTAGAAAGACATGAGGAATACCCATAAGAATGCAGAGAATATGTCCATGCAAGCGGTTTGTAATAATTAGACGATGCTGCTTGAATTGATACATTCCATGATGCATATAACTTAAGGATTTAAGATGCATTGAAGAGTTATATAAGTTATTAAATCCAAAGGAATAATGATGGAAGTATTTCCAGAGGTGTCGGTATATCCACTCACCAGGAATCACTGTACCTTTTTGCAAGCCTTCCCGAATGCGCTCCATGCGTTCAGTTGTGTCATATTTGAAAGAAGTCCAATCTTCTACAACTAAGTTAGGGAGATTAATAGAAGTCTGAGAATTATTTGGATTCAACTCTTTGTCATTTCTATAATGATACAAAATAGAGTTGCTGCGCTTATTTCTCGATAATAGACCAGGTAAGTTGACCATTTCAAAAGCCATATCAGGTGCTTTAATTACCTGACAATTGTAGAAATATTTCAGAGCAAGTTCATAGCTGTAGTCATCACGGACAAACAAAGTCAAATTAGGATGTGAGTTGAATACATTTGCTGCTTCGATTAAATTGGTTGGATCAACAAAATAAATACTTTGTGGTAGGATAATTATTGGTTGATCCCGGTATTTGGAAATAATCTGTTCACGAAATTTTTGATGAGCAGTCCAAAGATCGCCTAAATTCCCTCCTCCTTGCAGTAGAATAGGAGATTTTCCAATTCTTTCTTCCATTACTTGGCTAGAAAAGTTGTTAGGACTGGCAGTATATTTAATTTTTGTTTTTTGCACATTGATTAAATAAAGTACAGTACCTAACCCGATAAGGTGATCGCCAATATTAGGATAGTCAGGATAGTCTAGTAATGCACACTCTTGAAATGTCTCTAATTTTCCTAGTGATTTATGCAGAAGTTCTTTCAGCTGTTCCGGTTGGGTAGTAACCATTAATTTTAGTTCCTCGTTGTTATTCGTTATTTTTCAATGAATGAGCGTAGCTAGAAGCAGCTATTTACATAAAAAGCCAAGTTTTTACTTAGCTTTAACTAAATTCTGAAAGCTATTTAATTTTTATTTTGCGATTGATAAAGATTGAGTTCTAGATAAAACATATTTGCTAGCCCAAATGCTGTAAAGAGGTAACGCTAATAGATGAGTCATTAGCACCGCAACCGCTACCCAAAAAATTCCCCATTTTACAGCTACTAGTAATGAAATTGTAAAAATCGTAGTAAAAATTAGGTTCCAATAAAGATTAATGTGACTTTTATCTACAGAGTTAAGCAACATAGAAGCACCATCTGCAAATGGGCGTGGTAGCGCTGACAAACAGATAACTATCAATATTGGAATTGCTGTTACCCATTTTTGCCCAAAAACAATTGGGACATAAAATGGAGCTAGACTTGACTGTAACAAAACTAATGGAAATACAATTAAGGCAAATGTTTTGAGGCTACTAAAATAACGTTCTTGAAACTCCTTAACGTTTCCCCTAGCGGCACAAAGATGGGGGTATAAAGACCAAGTCATTGTATTTATGACATTCATGCTGATTCCTAACCCAGCATTGAAAGCGAAATAGTAAATTCCTAGCGCCTGGACTCCTAAAAAACGTCCAATGATCAGGTAATCAAGATTAGCTCTGAGTTTATTTAGTAACTCAACGCCAAGAATATTTCTAGCATAACTAACAACTTCCTGCCACTTACTAAAACTAAACGACATGGTAGGACGCCAAGGATGATTCATCAGATTGATAACAATCCATACTGGAGTCGTAATAACAATAGGTATAACAACAGCCCACATTCCCATCCCTAATAGGGCTAAAGCTATAGTGAGAATATTGATTAGAATCGACTGCGTGGCATTGCATAATGCTGTAATTTTCAGGCGGTTCTCTCGCTGGATTAAGGCAGATTGAACTGCAAAGATTGGCAGCATTAAGTAGACTAATGCCATAACGCAGATAGGTAAGATAACTTGGTTATTACTATAAAACAAAGCAACTGGTAAAGCGGCAAGACACTGAAGAATAAACATTACTCCACATAGTATCCAATTAAGGCAGTAAGATGTCTGACAAATAATTTTCAGATCCTTCTCTGCTGCCTGAACAATCTTAGATCCAATTCCCGCTCTTAAGGTAAAAACAGTTGCAAATTCATTGGTAGTCAAAACGATTGCTATCAATCCATAATCGTAAGGATTTAACAGTTGAGATAAAGTAACTGTTGTTCCCAATCGGAACACACGATTTACTAACTCTGCTCCCCCCATCCAACCAATATTACGCACATATTGACTAGATACTTTTTGCCTGAGCTTTTTGATTAACATGAGGGCATCCTTAAGAGACAATTAGATATTTTTTATCAAGTTAAAATTTAAGTATAAGCAGCTTCAGGCTTCTTATTAAGAGAAGATTTAGGAACCTGCACTTCTTCTTTAAATGCAATTCCCATGATGATTAAACCGGGATAGTATAAATAACCTAAAGCCTCTTGGCTATCATTAAATGTAAAAAGTAATAGAGTAACAAGAAAATACAATGCTCCCCTGGCAGTTGTGCTTTTCTGTGCTTTAATCAGCAAAACTATAAAACTCAATAAGATTGGTACTAAAAAAGCAATGAAGCCAACTATCCCTTTAACAAACAAGAGGCCAAACCAAGTATGGTGAGAGCCGATAGGCATTTCTGCTAACACTTTAGGCCCTGGTGCTTCTCGAAAACCGTGGCCCCATATAGGAGCTTCTTTCCATTTCTCTAAGGCAATTACACCTAAAGCTTCATGCACTCGTGAAGAGTCCGGTCTAGCATTATAAAATGCTTCTTTAGTATCCTTAATAGCACTAACAACTGCCGTGCTAAAAATACCTGCTAAAAAGCTAACAAATCCGAGCGCAATTTGCGTAGTAGGTTTAGTAATTTTTGTCAGCAATAAAACTGATGTGAAAACTATTGGTAAAGCTATAAAAGATAAGCGAGAAACAGATACTATACTCATAGCTAGAGAGCTGACTATACCAATCCAGCGCCACTTCTTGTTAGGTTCTTCAAGAGCAAGGAAAAAGTAGATGTTTCCAATAAGACCTAGCGCAGGTGCCCAAGGTGCGAATAGAAATAGGCGGACATTATTCGTACCGTAATCACTACCATAGAGATTTACATTGTAAAAAAGCTCACCATTCTGTATTAATCTTTCAATTGGAGAAGAATATAGGTGTGCAGGCAACTGTAATATCCAAGCTAGATAAAAAAGGGGAATTAAAATCAAACTTTGGAGGCATAAGATACAGACGGCTCTATAGATTATTTGTGGTCGAATATTGAGACAGCCGCTTAATGGAAATAGTGCTAGCAAAGCCCAATCTGTAAACCAATTGATTAATGACCTAAGAGTTTGATTTGTACCTACATCATAAGTTATACAGCCTAAAATGGTAGCGATCGCTATGACCAGAATAGAGACAATCCAAACCCAATGCATCCAATAAATTTTGATTTTTTTGTCAATACTAGTGCGCGCTGTTTGGTTCCAAAGCCGCTTACATAGGTAAAAAAACAGTATCCAGGCTAGTACGAAATTTACAGGATATAAAATCCCAAGAAAATAAAATACATAGGTACTAATTATCCAATACCAAACAAGACTTTCTTCAAAGTTTTGAGGTTTCATTGTTCCATTCTCTTCCTCTCTGTACTCACAGTCTTATCAGATATTAAATTTTTACGTTCGCGCCACCAAAGTAACACCAGCCCAAGGGATACGAAAAGGGAGCCGAAAGTTGAACCGAGTAAAACCAATTTATCTTTTGGTGAAGTCGGTTTCTCAGGTAATGTAGGCTGTATAACAAGTTGAATCAGTGGATAAGAACCAAAGGTATTCGACTTGCCAATATCTAGTCTGGTCAAATTGGAGGAAAATACCGCTTCTGCAATTTGCGCATTTCGTTTCAGCGAATCCAAGGTGGTCTGCAACTGTGTTAAATTTTTGAGCCTACTCTCAAGCTGGTTAATCTGTTGTTCTATTGCTTGAGCTTGAGCGGTGAATCCTTTTTGGTTTGCCTGAACTATAACTAGTTCTTGGGAAAGAGCGTCTCGAGGAACGCTGTTACCAGAGTTATTGCTACTAAGGCTTAACTGCTTTAGAACTGCCAAAGTGAATTTTCGCCCTAAAAGAGACTGACCTCGAACTAGCAGGGCTTCTTGAGCAGCGTCTCTTTTCGCTTGCTCTGCAATTAATGTTGGATGGTTAGGCAAAAATTTGGATTCTAAAACAACTACAGAAGCGGTAGCATCACTATAATTTTTTAAGTTCTGTTGAAATATCTGGTCTGTTTGAAGAGTAAAAGCATCTGTAGCTTGTCCAGCAGATAGTTTTAAATTATTCGATAATTGTGCCAGACGAGTACTAGCCTGTTGCTGTTGACCGATTATTTCAGCTCGTTGTCTACGTAGCTGTTCAATGTTGGTTGTCAGATCCTTAATTTGATCTTCAGAGTTCAAACCCGAACGTGCTTTGTAATCGGCAAGGCGCTTATGAGCAAGTGCTAATTTGTTTTGCGAAGAAATCAGGGAAGTTTGATAACCTATATCTCTTTGAACAGCTTCTTGATTTCGTAGTATGTTGAGTCTTGCTTGTAAGGCTTTATAAAAAGCTAAAGATTTATTTCGAGCTTCCTGGGGACTAGCGCCTTCAAAGTCAATGCTCATCATGGAAGTATTAATTATTAGCTTGAGCCGAGGTTTGCCAAACTCTTCTAAAGACATATTAAGCTGATCCGCTGCCGCTTTTAATATAGGGTCGCTTTCAGCAATAAATTTATAAATTTCTCTGGGATCTTGAGAAGCAAGAGCAGCGTATGGAGACACATTTTCATAATTAGCATAGCCAATGTTTGGTAAATTAATATTGGCATTTGACCATGCTCCTGGCAGATTAATAGCTGAAGAACTAGTATAGGTCGGTGGCGTAAGCTTTAAATAAAGAAAAGTTGAAGTCCAAAATGCTATGTTGGTAGCTAGACCTAGAAGTAAGTAACGCTGCCAACATCCTTGTTTCGTTACTAATTTTCTCAAACTGCTAGGGTAACCCGCAGAGATTTCTGTATGATTGGCCATTAAAAATCCTCTAAAGTCGGGAACTGGCTGCGGAATTACAAAATCTAGGTGGGGTTTTGCGATTCGCCTAAGTAAACTTACAGGATCGTACTACATCGTTGCTTAAATATTTATTAATAATTCTTATTAAGTCAGTTTCCTTCTTAAACAGCAATGACAAAACTGCCTGATGGTCAATATTGTCTCAATACAGACAGCATCCTTTAGGGTTCAATAAATTTATCCACCTAGATATCCACCTAGCTGTACCTGATTTACTTTGCTTTAATTTACCTCTTGTAAAGTGAAGTAAATACTTGCAAATCTTATGAAAATAGCAATGAGCGATCGCCGTTTTTGGAGGCTGCTAGCGCAAACAATTTGTATTGCTATACTTACGCTGGCTATTGTCGTCAAATTTACACCCCTTAAATCGAGTTGGAGTACTACATCAGGCTATCACTGGGCTAATGTATCGATTGGAGGAGGTGGTTATGTTACAGGCATTTATTTGCATCCACGAGAGCGAAATTTAGTCTATATCAGAACTGATATGGGTGGCTTTTATCGTTGGAATTCAAAAGACTACAAATGGATTCCGCTAACAGATATGTTTAGCTTGCAACACAGCAATTACTACGGGGGAGAAGCCTTAGCACTTGACCCAAATAACCCAGATATTGTATACATCGCAGCAGGGAAATATACTGCCAGTTGGAGTGGATTAGGAACAATTTTTAAATCGAGCGATCGCGGTAAAACCTGGAATAAGCTGAAAATAGATTTGCCAATGGGCGGCAATGAAACTAAACGTTGGCTAGGAGAGAGGCTAGCCGTGAATCCCTTTAATTCCAATGTTATTTTATTTGGCTCGCGATTGAATGGGCTATGGAAGTCTTCAGATGGTGGTACAACATGGGGGAAGGTTAGCTCCTTTCCCAACAAGTCGGAAGCAAATATTGGAATTGCAGGTATTGTATTTAACAAAAATGTGTATGGATTAGTCTATGCTAATGCCTATGGAGATGGCATATATAAATCCACTGATGCAGGTGTTACCTGGAGCAAAATACCAGGAAGCCCATCACAAGTGAATCGAATGGCTCTCGCAAAGGGCAGAATTATGTATGTAACGCATACATCAGGTGTCAGCAAATATGCAAACGGTATTTGGAGCAATATCACACCAAGTAACGCGAAAACTACATTTAATGCCATTTCTGTAGATCCAAAGAATCCCAATCACCTTTTAATTGTTTATGACCAGTATGTTTCCACAACAAACGATCGTGTAATATTTCAATCTACTAATGGTGGAGCTACATGGCAACAGAAACAGCATATCTTGAAACCTCAAGTGCCCTGGTGGCCTAAGTGGTATTTTGCCTCCTCAACCTCAGCTATTGAGTTTGATCCAAAAACTCCTGGACGGTTATGGTTAACAGACTGGTATGGAACATGGCGGACAGACAACATCAACGCAGAGCCATCTGTTTGGTCGAACTATGAAAAAGGACATGAGCAGATAGTTAGCTTCGCCCTAGCCTCGCCTCGAAGTGGCTCTAAATTGTTGAGCGGTGTTGCTGATACGGATGGATTTAACCACAGCAATGGGCTAGATGTCTACCCATCTACGCAGTTTGGTGGCAAAAATAGTCCTCGGTTTCAGGATACCTATGGCCTTGCTTATAGCGAAAGCAATCCTTCACAAATGGTACGTGTTGGTGGTAATCGATGGAACAATATTTATACGGGAGCAACTTCGAAAGATGGGGGACTGACATGGAAAAAATTTTCCTCGTTTCCGAAGAACACAATACCGTTGCGTGTAGCCATGTCAGCTACAAATCCAAATCTATTTGTCGTAATTGTTCATCGAGGACAGCCGATTCGCACAACCAATGGCGGATTTTCTTGGAGCGAAGTATCAGGATTACCCAAAGGCCCTAAAGGCCCGTGGTACTGGGGTCAACCATTAGTAGCTGACACATTAGATGGCAACACTTTTTACTATTACAGTCGTGGCAATTTATACCGTAGTAAGAATGGAGGCGCATCCTTTAGGATTGTAAACTCATCATTGCCTTCAGAAAGTTGGTCTATGCTCAAAACAGTTCCGGGGGTTAATGGCGAAGTCTGGCTCAGTCTTAACTCTCACGGACTTTATCGCTCAACAAATGGTGGTGTGAACTTTGCCCATATTCCGAAAGTGAAGAAAGCTTATTTATTCGCTCTTGGAAAGGCACGGAATGGAAGCAAAATTCCTGCACTGTATTTGTATGGGGAAATTGCTGGTATGAACCAAGGAGTATTTCGCTCTCTCGACAAAGGAAAAACATGGATAAATATCGCCTTTTTACACCAACCTATGGGCAATGAGCCGAATGTAATGGAGGCTAGCTGGCAGAAATTCGGACTAGTCTTTATTGGCACTAACGGTAGAGGAATATATCGAGGTAGCCTGTAAAAAAATACTCTTGTTTGTACAACTGACATCAGCTGGAAGAAAACCACAAAGCTAAAAGATTATTAATTTTTGTACTCTATGTTAATTTTTGTAAAAAACATAGTAGTATGATTTTTGCGACGTTATTTAATACAATTAGGTTGTTAGTATGAGGTATACAGATATGTAGTATATGTATAGTTAACGCTTATGAAATGACAGCTTAACATCAGCAAAGCTTTTGCGATGCTGCAATATACGGGTTTTAAGTAGTATTCTAGGTAACTTTAATTAAGGTGGTAGAGATATTAGGTAGTGATAGCTATTAGCTTGATACCTTTCTTAATTCATTCATCTAGGAAAGGTAATTTTTTAAACCCTCTGCATACTAGTATTTTACTGCTAGTGTTGTGTTTATTCGGACAGCAAGTCTTCAACCTCTTGATAGCACACCTAAATCATGAAGTATACGATCGGGTAACTCATGCTTTACTCGTAGGGCGAGAAGGAGAACGTCTACTCAATGCTGTGATCGATAATCAAGAAAAAGGTTTTCTAGAAAATTCCACTCAGGGACAAACTAATCTTATAGATGATCGTCAGAAGAGGCCCAGCTTTCACAACAGCTTCAACCATCTGTACAATCTCGTACAAGACAACCCCGATCAAATAAAACAACTCAATAAAATTAGATATATCTATAACCAGTGGCAAAGGGAGTTGAAGCAAAAAACGCTTTCTGGTTCTGTGAGCAACTCTGCTCTAACAAAAAGCACTTTATTTGATTCCTTGCACAACGAGATTGGGAAACTCATTCAGCACGAAGAAATGCTTTTGAGGGTTCGCAAAAATCGCGTACAGTATTTGAATAATATTAACACTGCGAGCAATATTTTCAGCACATTAATCATTTTGTTAGGAGCAATTTTAAATCTCCAGTTGTTGCATTGGCGAGTCAAACTTCCATTAAGCAAATTGACACAAGTTTGCAAACTTTGGCAAGCGGGACAAATGGAAGTGCAACTATCCCATTCTTCTAAAGATGAGATTGGGCAACTAGCTGGAGTTCTTAACGCGATCGCAGATAAGACTCGTCATCGTCAACAAAGTATTGAGGTGCGTAACCAACAGCTTGAAGACATGATATCTGCACTTTCCCACGACCTAC
Source organism: Nostoc sp. GT001 (assembly GCF_030382115.1). Taxonomy (NCBI): domain Bacteria; kingdom Bacillati; phylum Cyanobacteriota; class Cyanophyceae; order Nostocales; family Nostocaceae; genus Nostoc; species Nostoc sp. GT001. Next base: position 7,150,719 of record NZ_JAUDRJ010000003.1, on the reverse strand, counting down.
GTATTCCTTTACTTGCCACTCGCAACACTTTAGATTGTATGCTCAAAGGAGCTTTTGGTTCAGTAAATGACACTTGGAAGGAAGTTTTTCAAGAGTACCATGAAGCTAATGAGGATCTGCTTAAGCTTGTGGAACTCCTTTTAGATATCTCCCGTTATGAAGCACGCAGCGCTTGTTTAATGTGCGATCGCCTGAATTGGGAAAAGATTTTAATTAAAGTAATTAGTCAAATAAAAGCAACATCTACACGTGAGTTAGCCTTCATTTGTAAAACTTCTCAATTGTTGCCAACTGTCTATGGTGATGAACTAGAAATTCAAAGGGTTCTACAAAACTTACTTGATAACGCTGTGCGAGTAAGTAAGCCTAACGGGGAAATTCTGATTGAGATAACGCCTGATGGAGAAGAGCAAGTGCGGGTTTCGGTGCGTGATTACGGTTCAGGAATTGCACAGCAAGCTCAGGAAAAGCTATTCCACCGCTTTATTCAAGGACGAGGGCATCGTGGCAGAAGTGGGCTTGGTCTGTACTTATGTCGTCAAATTATTGAGGCTCACGGAGGAAACATTGGTGTAGAAAGTTCTCTTGGAAAGGGAAGTACTTTCTGGTTTACTCTCCCAAGTGCCATAAATAAACTTGATTGCAACGATGAACAGAATATAAACAGATGTAGTAATAATGATACCTAATATTGACAAAGAGAAAACTGTGCGGGTTCTATTAGTTGACGATCACGCTTTAATCCGCCGAGGGATGAAAGGGCAATTTAGCCTAGAACCTGGTTTTAGTATAGTTGGAGAGGCATTAGACGGTGGAGAGGCTGTTGAATTAGCTAGTCAACTCCAACCAGATGTAGTTTTAATGGATATCGATCTACCAGTTATGGATGGGATTACAGCCACCCAGCACATAAAAAGTAACTGCTTGACTACTTGTGTTCTAGCCTTAAGTGCCTTCGACGACGATATCCAGGTCATGGGGATGCTTGCAGCTGGTGCTGATGGTTACTGTCTTAAAACCATTGAATGGGAACAGCTCATCGCTGTTATTCAATTGATACTTCAAGGTGGTGCTTATTTAGATCCTCTAATAGCTCAAAAAGTTGCTCGGATGCTTAGGTCAACCGCTGTCACTCCCGATGCTCCTGTATCTCAGGTAGTAGCGCAACCTATTCTCAGTAATCGCGAACGCGAAATTCTTAAACTTATTGCACAAGGACGCTCAAACCAGCAGATTGCAAACCAACTCTACCTCTCACTTGGAACCGTCAAGTCTTATGTACGTATGGTTCTCAACAAACTTAGCGTTGACGATCGCGTTCAAGCAGCAGCTTTAGCCGTACGCCAAGGGTTGATTTAAGCTTATAGGAATTTATGTAAACAGTCAGATAATTCTGTCAAAGTGGTAGCCAGTGGTGAGATGTCATTCACAAGTTGTTCTGACCACAAAATGTAAGGCTGAAGTAGTTGATGCTGGAATTGCTCAGGTATGGGTAGACATAACACCAATACATGAGGTTCAAACAAAGCGATCTCTTCCGGCGTGGGAATACAATAATATGGAAAAACTTCTGCATTTTGTTTTAGGCAATGACTGCTGACGCGCTGCACGGTCATGACGTTGCTACCAACAACCATAATTCGGTGTCTTTTCATAGTCTTTTCATATCTTTAGACTTCTCTGCAAATGGGAAATTCCTACTAGAAAATGGTTTTAGCGATCGTAAAGGAAGTGCGATGGCTTAACCGCCTTGAATGGACGTAACAATAAGGCTTTGGGCGAAGAAGTTGAGCTAAATCATCAGTTGAAAGATAGAAAGAATAAAGATTGATTTTTTCCCAAGCAGTCTCAAGTCATTAACAGATAAAGAGCATAAGCAATTAAATTGCAATCTGACAAGCCCACAGACTGCCATTCTTAGCTGACTATAGAAATGACGAGATAAACAAAACTTCTCACTCGCTACTGGAAATATTTTCACNNNACATATCATTTGTTCAACACCAATTCTGCGTGGCAATAATTGTTTAATTGTTTGNNNTCTTAATTTCCGTAGTTGCAAAATCTCTGATTTTTTTAGTTTTTTATGTGGTGTAGTCAGNNNATCGGCGTTAAAAAACAAAGCTATGTGAAGAAATGTAAATTCGCCAAGTAGCTTATAAATTGGTTATTGTATAGGTTTGAAAAAATTAAACATACGTTTGTTTTATCGTGCCTAATTACCTTATTATGAAATTTAGACTATCTGTACGCCACAGCCAAACGGATAGTTAACTGGATAATTTTATTCCTCATTAGGATACTGTATAAAAAATAATTTAAGTAGCCATCAGATAGTATTTTATATCGGTATTTGCGTACGAAAGTATACGTAGGTTTCACTAGGTTTTTACTCAACCTTGTGAATAAACTCTCAATTTAAATCAAATCTTTTATGGTACTTACACATTAAAAAGTTAAGTATCTCAAAAGCCCTGACAGATTAAAGATTTCAGCTTTGTTGCAGGTAATGCTCACTTACCAGCAGCCACAATTTTTTGTGTCGATTAATGTATAACACTGTCAGTAAATTTCCGGTGAGCAGAAAATATGGGCAATGCTCTGAATCCTACTATTTTGAAACTCCAGATGGCGAGCATTAAATTATATGGCAGACCGAGTTAGTTTTCTCGATACTGATTTTGATCGTATGCCTCTATACGAGGCGATTGAACTATTACTGGCGCAGTTGCTGAAGCGGCAGGGTGGTCGAGTGTATTATGCTAACGCCCACACTATGGTAACTGCTGCCAAAAACCCAGCATTGGCAAAGGCGTTAGAACAGAGTGATTTGTTGTTGGCAGATGGGAGCGGAGTTCGTTGGGGTAGTGCTTTATTGGGTACACCATTGGTGCATAATCTCAATGGCACTGATTTAGTTCCGGCTTTGTGCAAAGAAGGGGCAGCAAAAGGTTTATCAGTCTATTTTTTAGGTGGTAAGCCGGGTGTCGCTGAAGAAGCGGCAGCTAACCTCAAGAAAGCATATTCTGGATTGATAATTGCTGGAACTCAGCACGGTTATTTTCCTGAATCACAAACGCAGCAAGTATTAGAGAGTATTCGGATAGCCCGCCCGCACCTGCTGTTAGTGGCGATGGGCGTACCCCTACAGGAAATTTGGATTAACCAATATGCTAGCCAATTGCCTCGTATCACTTGTATGGGTGTGGGTGGTCTGTTCGATTTTATGGCTGAACGTGTGGCTCGTGCCCCCTATCCAATTCGCTCTGTTGGTATGGAGTGGCTGTGGCGACTGGCAATGGAACCGACTCGACTTTGGCAGCGCTATCTTCTAGGCAACTTGATCTTTTTACGTTTAGTACTAACCTACGCGTTTGCTCGACGCCAAAGTGAAGAACAAAGTAGCCAAATCACATTAGCTGCACGAAATAAGTCTGGATTTGAAAACGATTTGAACTTTTAATTCATCACCAAGAGTGATTAAAAGTTGCTTGTAACACTACTCTTTAGGTGATTCATCTAGTCAAAGTAGATTTTATAGATAGTTTAGGCTTAACCGCTTTACTTAAGGGGGTTTCGTCTACACGTTCAAGTACCTGTCGTTCGTTAATTTGAAATTTGCAAGCACCTGTTCGGATGATCTTGGAACTAACTCAGATGGATTCAGTGTTTGAAATTTATGAGAATTATGACGCCGTTGTAACGATGTTGAATGCTTAAACATTAAGTATTGATCGCTACCGTCATTGCAAATATCTTAAAGAACAGATTGACTGGTGACATATTTACTTGCTTAACCGATTAAAAAGTTTTATTCCCGCTTTTACAGGTTACTGAAATAAGTAAATGTACATATTATCGAGTTCATAAACCTTACCTACTAAACCTGTAATTATTTATGTCTAATACCTTTACTTCTCATCGTTTTGATATGCAAGTTCTAGATAATACCCATACTCTTCCTAAAGTTAAAGTTCCAGTTCATCCCTCTGTCATCAGTAAAGCCAAGCGAATGATTGACATCTTGGGTGCTGTGATTGGGCTATCGATTACAGTATTCTTAGTAATTCCTATTGCGATCGCTATTAAGTTAGATAGCCCAGGTTCTATATTTTACAGTCAAATTCGCTGTGGTTTGAATGGGCGTCACTTCCGAATTTGGAAATTCCGTTCGATGTCAGTTGGAGCTGACCAACTTAAGCATCTAGTTAAGAATGAAGCTCAAAGCGATCAGATATTCAAAAATGAGAATGATCCCCGCATTACCTGTGTAGGAAAGTTTCTCCGCCGCACTAGCCTAGATGAACTTCCTCAGTTTTGGAACGTACTGCTGGGAGAAATGAGTCTAGTCGGTACCCGCCCTCCTACTCCTAATGAAGTGATACACTACTCAAACCACCACTGGGAACGTTTGAATGTCAAGCCGGGTATGACAGGTGAATGGCAGGCTCATGGTCGCTCCAGTATTAAAGATTTTGAAGATATTGTTCACATGGACTTAGACTACCAACGTAAGTGGTCTATCGTTTATGATATGAGTCTTATCTTGAAAACTTTAAAAGTTGTGTCAAATAAGAGCGGTGCTTGCTAACCTACAGTTGACAGAAAAACAGTTATAAGTTTACTCAAAAATAAGCTTGCAATAGTTGCTCTAAAATTATGTAGGCAAACGCAAGTCTGTCTCCAAGAGTTGCCCGTCCTAGACATCGCAAATTGAAGTATTGTCTCTGACTCAATTAGAGGATTTAAGAGGTTGTTTGAAAAGTTTTTTCGTAGTGACTTTAGCCACTTTTAGATCCCCACTAACCCACCTTAAAAAGGGGCTAACTGGAATCAAAGATCCCCTTTAAAACAGGGATTTAGAGGGAGCTAAAACTTTTAATATCGACAACAGAACTTTTCAAATATCCTTTAAGATCGACTTTATTCAAAATTAAGTTAAGCTATGAATCGCCGTCCCTACAATAATCATTCTTTTGTAGAGACGGCGATTTATCGCGTCTTGGTGATAATTTATCTTTACTCAACTTCCTCACAATGAATTAACAGCTTTTCCATCGCTTCTGCTAGAGAAATCAACTCTGTCCAAGAGGAACCACTAACTAAATTTTGGGCGTGAGCTAATCGGTTTCGCAACTGTTCAGCAGACTTGAGGAAACGTTCGCCAAACCGTTTTGATTTTAATCCTAGTTGCTGGAGAAGTTCTGGTTGATTTAAAATCAACTCTCGCTTATCACAGAATTGCAGATAATCTAACAAATCGGTGGCTTCGTTTCTTTCCTGACTCTCTCGCCACAGTCGTTGAGCAACTTCTAAGCGGTCAGGTTTAAGGACTTTTTGCCAAGAATCTTGGGGATAGTAAATCCGCACCAGCCGCAGCAAATTCATTTCTAGCAGCGTTACTAAGCCAAAGAGTAGCATTCGCACGGGTGCTTTCTGCAAATCACCACAGGTAACAATACCACTTACCTGATTGCAATCTAAGACAAACAATCGCGGAGTTTGTTGCAAAATGGGTAGCAACTTGATCAGTGGGGTGGAAATGGCAATTAGTTCTTTGGGATGAAACACCCGTTGATAGTCGCTACATTTACCTTTTTTGCCTGGGATCAAACTAGAGCGTTCTACATAACCACTAATAATATCTCCCGTCTCAACGCCGATAACATCAAAATTTTGTGCTTGCATCCAATGCAACACTTCTTTCGCCTCCGCATCAGCTGGCATAGCTTTTAGGGGTTCTGCCACGTATTCAATGGTGATATTGTTCTCAAATAAACTCCGCAGGTCTTGAGAACGTGATTTTAGGTGTTTCATCCCCCGGCTGTGAACTCACGTTAAATAATCCTACGGCACTCACGCGATGTCTGCGACGGGCTACGCCTACGCCAGTGGAATTTTCTGTTAGATTATCCTTGCGTAAGCGTAGNCTATCCCAACAAATACCATAGACCAATGTTATACCATCTTAGTTGGTATCATTTTAGTGATAATTTAGACAATTTCAAGTAACAAAATATTTCGCATCTACAAAAAAATAAATGTATATGTAGTTAACTATATGAGAATAGTTGATTAGTTTGCGATAAAAATGCCGAAAATACCGACAAAAAAATGTTATTACTAAAACGACGTATCGAATTGACACTTGGTAGAATTTTACCAAGATAACCAAAATTGATAATATTATTATGCCAAGAAAAGAACAAGGATGGGTTACATTTCAAACTTCAGAGGATGAGCGGAAGATTCTAGAGGAGTTCTGCGAACAGTCTCAACGCACCAAGACTGAGATTCTGCGGGAACTCGTGCGTAGTCTCACTCAGCAGTCATCAACACCAATATCACCAGCAACTCAGCAAGAAAAACAGGAAGATATCTATTACACTCAAAAGCCTGATATAGAAAGTAGTATTCACAAGAAATCACTAAAAGTTAGCTCTCGCAATATTCTTAAAGGTGTGGTTAAACGAGTTGTTTTTGGAGCAGTTAATAGTGAGGTTACTCTGGAGATTATTCACAAAGTAGAATTAACTTCCATTATCACCAGAGCTTCCGCAGAAGAGTTGGAATTATCTGAGGGAAAAGAAGCTTATGCGGTTATTAAATCTAACGATATTGTCATTGCTAGAGAATAGAATTAAATATTAAGAGCATAAACTTTCTTTACTTGAGTAAATATATTTGATGCGATCGCTTATGTAATATCATGTCCGGGTAATTAGTTATGATTTCCACAGTCATTGCACCCCACTCCCCGCCTGCGGGGAGGGGAGACAAAGCATAGCTTTGGCGGGGTGGGGTTCTTGAGGTTTAATAAGTAACCAAGGGGACATGATATAATAGCTATTTTCGTATAAATGGAATACACGATAAGGTAGCGTAGGTGTGCTACCTTACTGAAAACGAATATTAACCTTCTTTAATCGCTGCTTGATAGCGACCTAGTGCGATTAAAGGAAAGTATTGTTGATACATATGATACTTAAGATAAAAATGGCAAGGGAAGCCAGTACCTGTAAAGTCCGCCTCAAACCAAGTACCATCGGGCTGTTGAGTTGCCACCAGATAGCCAATTCCTCGCTCGATCGCATCAAGAGCTAATTTACCTGTTGCTTCACCTGCTGCCAAAAGGCCAATTAAAGCCCAAGCAGTTTGAGATGCAGTACTATTTCCTTTGCCTTTGAGACTAGGATCGTCGTAGCTGCGGCAAGTCTCGCCCCAACCACCATCTGGATTTTGGCATCCAACTAACCAAGCTGCTCCTCGTTCTATACTTTTTTTATGCCTTTGAGGATCGATTAACGCTAAGGCTGACAAAACGCCACTGGTGCCGTAGATATAATTTACACCCCAACGACCAAACCAACAGCCTTCAGTTTCTTGTTCGCGTAGAAGATAAGTAAGCGATCGCTCTAAATTATCACTATCAATTGACAAATCACAAGCACCCAGCATTTCTAGTACTCTAGCCGTAACATCTGCGGTGTTTGGATCGATCATCGCTTTCAAATCGCCATAGGGAATTGAGTTAAGCCAATCTTGATCGTTATCCAAATCAAAAGCAGCCCAACCACCTGGTTTACATTGCATAGATGCAATCCAGTTTAAGGCACGAGCGATCGCAGCTTGCTTGATTTTTTCATTCGGGAGTTTCGCCAAATGTAGCGCCATCACCACTACAGCCGAGTCGTCTACATCGGGATAAAAGCGATTTTCAAACTCAAACGCCCAAGCCCCTGGTTTTCCCTGGCGATTTTTTACAGCCCAATCTCCGTAATCTAAAATTTGTTTTTGTAATAACCATTCTCCAGCCTTGACGACAGCTGGATGATCAGGTGCAAAGCCAGATTCTACTAAAGCACGCATTGCCCAAGCCGTATCCCAAACAGGTGAAACACAAGGCTGTACCCGGTAGCTATCCTCGGTTTCAATGGCAAAGTTATCAATTGCTTGCAAACCTCGTTCCACAATGGGATCGTTTCGGTCATAATCCAGACACCGCAAAGCTAGCATTGAATTCAGCATCGCTGGAATAATGCCGCCCCAATCGCCTGTAGCTTCTTGGCGCTCTAAAATCCATTTTTCGGCGGCTTTGATGCCTTCTTGACGAAAGGGTACTAAATTAAGGCTTTCTGCCAACTTGAATCCTTGATCGAGGGTGAGGAATAAATCTGTCCAATCACCACTTTGAGGCAATTCCCACTGGACTCGATCAATACCTTCAGCGTAAAGTTCATCTAGGTTGATAGCTGAGTCGGTGAGATAAACAGGTTTGCGATCGCATACAATCAGCAACGGTACAGTACTGGAACGTGCCCAGCTAGACATCTCGTAGATATTGACAGGAAAAGCTTTTGGCAACAGCATTATCCAAGGTGGTAGCGAGGGAATACCGCGCCAGTTGTAGCAGCCAATCAAAGCTAAGTGCAACTTGGTAAAAATCCGAGTTTTGCTGATCCCACCCCGTTGGAGAATAAAAGCTTGCGCCCGAATCATCGCCGGATCGGTTGCTGGTACGCCTAGCAATCTTAGAGCCATGTAGGCTTCAACCGAGGTGCTAAGTTCTCCACCATCACCATAATAAAGTTCCCAGCCGCCATGCTGCCGTTGCTCTTGACGCAAATATGCTTCAACTTTGTGTAAAGGTCTGGTTTGGTCTGTTCCCCAAATCTTATGCAGGAGAACGACTTCAGCAGTGATGGTGACATTAGATTCTAACTCTGCCCACCAATAACCTGCCGGATTTTGAATTGAAAGCAGATATTCTTGGCTAGCTGCGATCGCTGTTGCGACTTGATTGACTTTTAACCTGTCTTGTGTTTGCATCAAAAACTATTTAACCTCAACACCCAAAACTAGTTTTGAATCCGGCACTCAAGTAAAATTTTTTTCCTCTATCAGTAGAGATAGTATTGTGTCTGAGTCACTGAAAATTTGCAATAGGTCATTCTTTTTTTTGAATTTTGAATTTTGAATTGGAGCAAAGCGACAGTCATGGATGTAATTGTATTAGGATTGATGCTGTTATCCTTGACAATTTGGTTAGGATTACTGTGTTTTTGGGGACAGTTTTGGCGGACAGACCAGCAATTAGAGGTTACAGAAACTCAGCTAGAATCTTTACCTGTGGTTTGTGCTGTAGTTCCAGCGCGTAACGAAGCTGAGTTAATACCAACTAGTTTGCGATCGCTCTTACTTCAAGATTATCCTGGTTCTTTCAACGTGTTTTTGGTAGACGATCGCAGCACAGATCGGACAGCAAATTTTGCTGAAGGAGTTGCACACGCTGTAGGGAAACCCCAGCAATTGCATATTATCTCAGGTGAATCACTGCCTCCTGGTTGGTCTGGTAAACTTTGGGCAGTTGAGCAAGGTATCAAAAGTGCGAGTTTATTAGCACCTGACTATTTTTTGCTGACTGACGCAGATATCGAACACGATCCTGGTAATCTCCGCCGACTCGTAGCCAAAGCTGTGCAGGAAGATTTAGATTTGGTTTCTGTAATGGTGCGACTCAGGTGTGAAAGCTTTTGGGAAAAACTTTTGATTCCAGCTTTCGTCTTTTTCTTCCAAAAACTTTATCCTTTTCGTTTAGTGAATAATCCCAATAATCCCATAGCCGCCGCCGCTGGGGGATCAATTCTGATCGCCCGTGAAGCTTTAGAGCGAATCGGCGGTATTCAAGTCATTCGTCAAGCTTTAATCGACGATTGCGCTCTGGCGATGGCTGTTAAGAAGAGTGGGGAAGACAAGGGGACAAGGGGACAAGGGGACAAAGGGACAAGGGGAACTACTAAACCCAATCCCCACTCCCTAATCCCCAGCCAAGGGCGTATCTGGCTAGGTTTGAGTAGCTTAACTCGTAGTTTGCGCCCTTATGACTCGCTGGCGACGATTTGGGATATGGTTGCTCGTAGTGCTTATACCCAATTGAATTATTCTCCATTACTACTATTGGGAACTTTGGTAGGAATGCCTGTGATTTATCTAGTTCCACCTGTGTGTGTAATTCTAGGTGCAGTTTGGGGTAATTGGGCGATCGCACTTACAGGTTTATTAGGATGGCTATTAATGACTTTCGCTTACTATCCGACGATCCGCTTTTATAAATGTTCTGTCTGGTTCGCTTTTAGTTTACCTGCGATCGCTTTTCTTTATACCCTGATGACTCTAGACTCAGCACTCCGTCACTGGCAAGGGCGCGGCGGCGCTTGGAAAGGAAGAGTGTACCCAAACCCAGATAATTCATAGCTGGGATAAAATTAGATTTAAAAATTTGAATCAAGAAGCAAAAAACTTTATTCAAAATAAGATGATTTTACGTGTTAATAATAAAAACAAACCTATTGATTCACCTCTTAAATCATCTTTACTAGCTGAAACTTCAATGACTGATGATCTGGTAGATTCAGGGATTTCTGTAGTATGGACCTTGGATGATCTCACCATCTGGAAACGAGGTTTCCAAGAACAGAGCGCCTCTACTACTGGGAAAGAGCATTCCAGTTTGTTCCAAGGGTGGAATACCCAGTTTCTTGGCTCCCCGAAAATCAGTATTGGTCAGGATAGTCCAATCCAAATTAATCCCAGCGAACTCAACTTCAGTCAAGGTAGCACTGTCCAAAACAGCCCCCGAAAAATCAGCATTGGTCAGATTAGCGCCATCCAAGGAGGAGCAAGCCAAATTAGCACATCTCAGGTTAGCGCTGGTCAAGTTGGCATTAGACAAAATTGCTCCTCTCAAATCGACACCTCGCAAATTGGTGTAACTCAAATTGGCACGCATCAACCTAGCATCTTCAAGATTGGCACCGATCAAGTCAGCCCCTTCCAAGTTGGCATCTTCGAGAACAATATATGGCAAATTAGCTTCTCTCAAACTGGCTCTAGCTAAATTAGCTCTCCTCAACTTGGCTTCACTCAAATTAGCTCTAACCAAGTTAGCTCCTTCCAAGTCAACCCCACTAAAATCTCTCCCCAGCAGCATATCGCTGGAGCAACTCCTCAGCAGTTCTCCTCATCTATAGACCTCCGCAATAAATTCTGGAATGAACTATATTTCAATTTCAGTAACATTAACATTTCTTAAGTTTACTCAATTCCTTATAGCTAAAATTAAAGTAAGCTGGAAGTGATTGATTCAAAAAATTATGACAACCGCAATACCAACAAATAATCCTGTTATTGTCCCCAAAAATCTGCCTTTTCTGGAGTCAATTTGTTGGCAAACTGCTGATGTATATCGGTTTACTCCAGAAGAAATGCTGAGTCGCTACGAGCGTGGTTGGCAATATCGCAACCTATTTAATAATCTTGAGGGTGAAGAACTCAATTTTCTTCAAGAACTCGCCAGACGCTATAAATCCTGGTTGCAAGTTTATTTATGACCTCCAGATTTGAACATCATAATAAAATTCTTACCGTTCTTGAATCCTTAGATTCAGACATACTTAGGAAGGGTTCTGCTTACTTCGGTGGCGGAACCCTTCTAGCTTTTGAGTTTGAAGAATATCGCTGGAGTAAGGATGTTGATTTTATCGCTTCTGTTGGTACAGAAGGCTACAAATATCTGCGTACAGTAGTATTTGAGAGTGGGCATGAAGCATTATTTCGTGATTTAAGTAAAATTCAAGTTGGACGTAGCACAACTGACCAATATGGAATTCGGATGATAGTTATTGTAGATGATGTGCCGATTAAAACGGAAATTATTGCCGAAACTCGTTTTCAACTAGACCCACCAAGATATCTAAACTGGTCACTCGTTCCCTGCTTAAGCTCCAATGACTGTTTTACCTCTAAGCTGCTGTCAAATTCTGACCGTTACATGGATAACAGTGTTGAGGCAAGAGATTTAATTGATTTAGCAATTCTCAGGCTGCAATCTCCAATCCCTCAAGCATCAATTGAGAAGGCTGAAAAAGCCTATGAGGTTATGCGCCCTTTGAAAAGAGCGATCGCACTATTTCAGGGAAGACCAGATTACAGGGAGAAATGCTTTCTCAGTCTGCAAGTCGATCGATCTCAGATACCCAAAATTATCGACGGTATTGATTTGCTATCTACAGATTTAGGTTTATCTCACACTCCAAGGACTTTTCGAGAACAACATGATATCTTTGCCAACTTAGAAACACAAATTGAAAAACGAGAAGATTCTTAAACAGATAGCGATCGCCCCATGCCCCATTTCTCTAAATCCTTGCAGATGTTTGTTTAGTACTGGCAGGTTCAACAGGTAATGGTTGAGCAGCTTTCAATACCACATCCAGCAACCCTGGAAATAGCACCTCTAAATCTTCACGCCGCAGGATGTTAATATGGTGTGTCCCTTCTTTGCGTGTAAAGACTATCCCCGACTCCCGCAAAATCTTGAAGTGGTTGGACATAGTAGACTTAGCGATCGCAAAATCAAACCTCGCACAGCATTGTTCCCCTTCAGTCGCCAACAGCCGCACAATCTCTAGCCGCACCGGATCGCCCAATGCATACAACACGCCCGGTAAAGAAATATTTTTTCTATCTGGATGATAAAGGAATCTCATAGTTGCATTATCTCATCAGGTGGCATATATTTTTATTATTCGATATTATCGAATAATAGAATTAAGTAGGAAGGCAATTTATGTCATCCATTACAAACGTCACAGAAGCCACATTCAAGCAAGAAGTCTTGGAAAGTGAAATTCCGGTATTAGTGGACTTTTGGGCACCGTGGTGCGGTCCTTGCCGGATGGTCGGCCCAGTCGTCGATGAAGTTGCTGCTGAATACGAAGGACAGGTGAAATTTGTGAAGTTGAACACAGATCAAAATCCTACTGTCGCTAGCCACTATGGAATTCGCAGCATTCCGACATTGATGGTTTTTAAAGGAGGTCGCCAGGTCGATACTGTCGTAGGGGCGGTTCCAAAAACTACCTTGAATAAGACCTTAGCACAGCATCTTTAATCTAGGTACTATTGTGAGATGCATTTAGTTTGCAGTCTTCTTTAGAGGGAGTCAGGAGTCAAAATATATTAGACTCCTGACTGCTGAATTCTGTTTCAACTAATGGGGAAAGAGCGAAATGGACTTGAAATTGCATGGTAAATCCGCCCTGGTGAGTGGCTCAACCGCAGGTATTGGTTTGGCCATCGCTCTTGGGTTAGCTCAAGAGGGTGCATCAGTAATTGTCAACGGTCGGTCTGAAGAAAGAGTAGCTCAAGCGATCGCTAAAATTAAGCATTCTACACCGGACGCGAAAGTTTCTGGTATTGTTGCTGACGCTGGCACTGCATCAGGCGTAGAAAAACTCATTCAAGAGGTTCCTCACGTTGATATACTCATAAATAATGTGGGTATTTATGAGCCAAAAACCTTCTTTGATATTACTGATAAAGATTGGTTAAACATATTTGAGGTTAACGTCCTCAGTGGAGTCCGTTTGAGTCGGCAATATCTGCAAAAGCAGCTAGAGCAAAACTGGGGGCGGATAATTTTTATCTCCAGCGAATCTGGTATTCAGATCCCAGTGGAAATGATTCACTACGGCACAACTAAGACGGCGCAGCTTGCTATTGCCAGAGGTCTAGCAGAAATGACTGTGGGGACTGGAGTTACAGTAAACTCCGTCCTCCCAGGACCAACTCGTTCAGAAGGAGTTGAAGACTTTATCACCAACCTGGCACAGGAACGCGGTATTACTCGCGCTGACGTTGAGGCAGAGTTTTTTGAAAATGTGCGTCCAAGTTCGCTAATTAAACGCTTTGCAACTAATGAAGAAGTAGCAGCGATCGTAGTTTACCTTTCTAGCCCCGTAGCATCGGCAACTAATGGTGCAGCTTTGCGGGTGGATGGTGGCGTTATTCGGTCGATTGTTTAGTATTTGAACCACAACCGCATAGTCTATTTACTTGAAATAGCTGTAATGCGCTGCACGCAAAATTGGGTATGGGGAAAACTTTTTCCTTTGTCTGCGACACGCTGCGCGAACGTAGAGAGCGTCATTTTGAATTGGAGTAAAACGACATGACTACTGATATCAACTTATTTTCTCCTTACCAGTTAGGAAATCTGGAACTACCTAACCGGATAGTGATGGCACCCTTAACCCGAAACCGGGCAGGTGAGGGAAATGTACCACACCAACTGAATGCTACCTACTACGTCCAACGTGCTTCCGCCGGACTGATTATTTCTGAAGCAACACAGGTAACTCCTGAAGGACAGGGCTATCCCGCGACACCAGGAATTCATTCACCAGAACAGGTGGAAGGATGGAAGTTAGTAACCGATGCCGTACATCAGCACGGAGGCAGAATTTTTCTGCAACTATGGCACGTAGGCAGGATTTCTCACCCTGATTTACAACCGAATGGAGTTTTACCTGTGGCACCTTCTGCCATTACTCCTAAAGGTGAAGCTGCAACTTATGAGGGGCCAAAACCCTTTGTTACTCCCCGTGCTTTAGAAACTTCGGAAATACCGCAGATAGTCGAACAGTACCGTCAGGGAGCGGCAAATGCCCTAGCGGCTGGGTTTGATGGCGTGGAAATTCACTCGGCTAATGGTTATTTAATAGATCAGTTTCTCCGGGATGGTACGAATCAACGTACAGATAAATATGGAGGTTCTATTGAGAATCGTGCCCGATTCCTGTTGGAGGTGACAGAAGCAGTAACTAGTGTGTGGGATTCTAACCGAGTCGGGGTACGTTTCTCTCCCAGTGGGACTTTTAACGATATGCGTGACTCCAATCCCCTGGAGACATTCGGTTATGCGGCTCAAGCATTAAATCAGTTTAATTTGGCATATCTGCATATTTATGAGGCAACAGAAGCAGATATTAGACATGGTGGGATAATAGTACCCACTAGTCATATACGCGATCGCTTTACAGGTACTCTCATTGTCAATGGTGGCTATACCCGTGAAAAAGGCGATGCAGTACTGGCAAACAAAGCAGCAGATTTAGTTGCCTTTGGCACATTATTTATATCAAATCCCGATTTACCCCGACGCTTGGCTTTGAATGCACCACTAAATGAACCAAATCAAGCAAGCTTTTACGGCGGTGGTGAAGAAGGATATACAGATTATCCATTTTGGTCGCCTGCTAGTGAAGCAGTAGCTAATGCGTAATTCGTAATTCGTAATTGTCCCTTGCGAATAATTTTTGTTTTTGTTTCATGAATAAATAAATTCGCTTGTATGCTAATTACGAATTATTTGGTCATAATTCAACTATCAGGAGAATCTCATGAGTTCCATCATCCAAACCCAACCTTTAGATGTACCCAGTGCGATCGCTCAACGTCGTTCTATCAAAACTTTTAAAACAGACCCCATCGCCCCAGAACTACTCAAGCAGTTGGTAGAGTTAACTGTGGCAGCGCCCAGCAGTTTTAATATTCAGGACTGGCAAATTATTCTCGTGCAAGATGAGGCGCAAAAGGCAGCTTTATCAGCAGCAGCTTGGAATCAACAGCAAATTGTCCAAGCACCAGTTACTTTTGTTTTTGCTGCCGATGCGAGTGCATCTGAAAAAAACTTGAACCCGATAATTGAACAGGCTCTTGCAACTGGGGCATGGAATGAAAGCACAGCTAATTATTTTAAAACTGCTATTCCGCAATTTCAAGAGACACTAGGAGACAAACAACGGGAGTATGCGATCAAAGATGCGATTATCGCTGCTACCCATTTGGTGTTAGCAGCTGAAAGTCTGGGTTTATCTACCTGTTTTATGAATGGTTGGCTTGAAGACAAGGTAAAAGAAGTGATTGGTGCAGGAGATAATCCAGATTTAGCGATCGCTGTTTTAGTTCCTGTTGGCTATGCAGCCGAACCACGCTTAAATCCCGGTCGTTTGCCATTCTCCTCCAACGTCTCTGTTGATAGAATCGGTAATCCTTATGCAGGGTAGCTTTCCCTAAATTGGGCAGAGGGGAAAACCTACTGCAACTTCTTCCCTGCCCCCCTGCCCCCTAAATAGCTTTCATGGGGAGACTGACAACGAATGTCGCCCCCTGTCCAATTCCTGGACTTTCGGCCAAAACTGTGCCACCGTGTAATTCTACCAAGTGACGGACGATCGCTAACCCTAATCCTAGTCCGCCATGCGATCGCGTGCTAGAACTGTCAGCTTGACGAAAGCGTTCAAATACATGGGGTAGGAATTCGGCAGCAATTCCCGCTCCCGTATCACTCACCCGAATTTGCACGTAAGATTCAATGCACTCTAATTGCACATCAACTCTGCCGCCCTTGGGTGTAAACTTGACGGCGTTGGAGAGCAAATTCCACACAACTTGTTGCAAGCGGTTGGCATCACCCACAACTACCTCTACTTTCGGGTCGAATTTACACTTGATATTAATCTCTTTAGCCTGGGCTGCTGGGTACACAGTATCGATTGCTGCCTCTACAAGTGGTACAAGTTCTACCCGCTCTCTACTTAAATGGAGTGTGCCTCTAATAATCCGTGACACATCGAGAACATCTTCAATTAGTTGTGTCAGGGATCTCGCATTACGTTCAATTGTCTCTAGTGCCCGTCCAGTAGTAGCTTGATCGAATTTGCGAGTTCTAAGTAGCTGTGCCCAGCCAAGTATAGCATTTAGGGGTGTACGGAGTTCGTGGGAAAGTGTGGCGAGAAACTCATCTTTCATCCGGTTGGCAGTTTCGGCATCGGCGCGTGCTGCTTGTTCGCGTTTAAGCAGTTCTTCGCGTTCTTGCTCTGCTTGCTTGCGATCGGTGATGTCAATCATGAATCCGTGTAGTAGCTGCGGCCCCTTTTCGTTCCGCACCACATTCACAATGTCATATAGCCAAACAACTCTGCCATCAGCTGCCAACATTCTGTATTCAAGTTCGTAATTATTTAGTGACAGTGAAGATTCTTGATAATACTGGATAGCCCACTCCCGATCTTCTGGATGCATATTTTTTGCCCAAAAATTATCGGTGTACCAGTCTGATAATGGATAGCCTAGAATCTCAACAGTTTGTGGCCCTACATAAGTAAAATTCCCGGTAGTGGCATTTACCTCCCAAGGAATCACGCGGACTTTTTCTGTCAGCGTCTTTAACCGTTTCTCGCTTTGTTTGAGAGCTGCTTCTGCTAACTTGTGAAGTGTAATATCTGTGATTAGAGCAACAAATCCTGCAACTTTCCCCTCCTGACTGAACTGGGGAATGTAAGTGACATTCACGTAATGGTTTGTGCCATCTTTATTAGGTAATTGGGTTTCGTAAGTTACTTGCTCTCCTGAGAGTACTGCTTCTACATAAGGGAGAATTGACTGATAAACCGACTCTCCCAAAATTTCTCTAATGTGTTTACCAGAAATTTCGGAAGCAGGAAGCTCAAACCAGTCTTCATATTCTTTATTATTAAAGCGATAACGTTGTTCGCTATCAACATAAGAAATCTTGGCGGGCACAGCATTGGTAATTAGGCGCAGTTCATCTTCTCGTTGACGGAGTGCTGCTTCCGCTCGTTTGCGTTCTGTAATGTCGCGTTGAGTTCCCCACGCTCTCACTAAAAACCCATTTTCGACAATTCCCACCAGATTATTCAAAAAATATTTGGAATTACCTTGCTTATCTATTTCATGGGACTCGGCATCGATTAGTCGGTAGTTAGAACGGATAAAATTGCGCAGGTATGTAATGTTATGTGGATCGGAGGCAACAAGAAAGTCTCCTAGTCTGACACCGAGAATTTCTTCGGCACGAGAACAGCCATACATCTGCGCCATAACATTGTTGCATTCTGCCAGGTAAACATATTGGTAAAAATGTTGAATTTGTTCATCCTCTGGACAATCTACTGAAATTGGTACTTCCAGTTCAATGCACCAAATACCTTCTGAACTATGCTCTAAAAAAGCGCGGTAGCGTTCTTCGCTTTTGGAAAGGGCAAGCTCTACTTGTTTGTGTTTACTTAAATCGATTACAAAAGAGATAATATCATCTTGGTTATTTTCTAACAAAGCAGAAGCTAACAGGATGGGAACGTGGCTCTTATCTTTGCGGATGTATTCGTTCTCAAAAGGCTGACACACGCCTTTCGTTGTGAGTTCTGCAATCGCACTGTTGTTAGTTTCAATATATTCTGGTGGAATCATCTCGCGCCATCTGACTCGTCCTGCGATTAAATCCTCCTGCGAATAACCTATCATTTGTAAAAAAGCATCATTAGCCTCTGCGTAGGCGTAGCCCGCTGTAGGCATCGCCCCGTCCATATTGGCTACAATTACTCCAATGATGTTGGACTCTACCAACCCTCTAAATCTGGCTTCGCTCACCTGTAGTTTCTGCAAACTCGTTTGAAGATGTTGTTTGGTAGTGCGTAATTCTGAGTTCAGCAAGTTAATAATTGTTGTCACCAGCACAAACAAGCCTAAGCGCAGTATGTTGTCTAGACTCGCAACCAAGAGCGAAAATACTGGTTCTAAGAAAAAATAGCTGACGGCTAAAGTAGACAAAGCAGTAGCCAGTAATCCTGCTTCCATGCCGCCATACCAGGCACTAACCGCCACGGCAGCAAAAAACAGCAGGAAAATCATTTGTTTCAGTAGTGGCTGTAGCAATAGTGTTAGCAGCAATACGCTACCAACAGCCAATAGTGCCACAGCATAAGGCGCTAGAAGGGAACGTGTTCCTTTCAATGTGGCTTCTCCTTTATGCAGCTAGCTAAAGGATTATTCCCAAAATCAGCTAGAAAATATGTAGGCGTAGCCCGTCATAGACATCGCTCAACACCTAATAATGCATCGGAAAAATACATACCTAACTTTATGGGTAAAATATTCTGGATTCTGTTAGCGCAGCGAGGCGTAGCCCATTCTGAATTCTGACTCCTATTTATTAAGTTTTTAAATTAATTCCCTTTAGTATATAAGTCATCATTTCACCTTTACCTTTCACTTGAATTAAACCTCGTTTCTCCAATAAGTATTTATCCTTTAAAATCTGATAACTTGCTTCACAAACCTGGATACTACCTGCAATACCATGTGATTCCATTCTACTAGCTATATTGACTGTATCTCCCCAAAGGTCGTAAGCAAACTTTTTCAGCCCAATCACTCCTGCTACTACTGGCCCTGTACTTATGCCAATACGAATGCTAAAGGATTGGTTATTTTCTTTGTTAAAAGTAGCTACAGCCTTTTGCATATCCAAAGCCATGTTAGCCATTGCTGGAGCATGATTGTTAGATTGATTTGGCAACCCAGCTACAGCCATATATGCATCGCCAATGGTCTTAATTTTCTCTACCCCATGACGTTCTGCTAATTGGTCAAACAGACAGAATATTGTATTTAATAACTCGACTAATTCCGCCGGTGAGGTGTGAGATGAAAGCTCTGTAAAGCCAACAATATCAGCAAATAGCACCGTAACTTCTAGAAAATTATCGGCAATAGTTGCCGGCTGTTGTTTTAATTGTTCTGCAATCATCTCTGGCAAAATATTTAGTAGCAGCCGTTCTGATTTGTGCTGTGCTAGTTCCATTGCCTTACGAGCGTAAAATTCTTTTTTTCGTAAGTGTTCGTATAAATAGACAGAAAAAACACAAATTATACAAGTCCAAAAAAAATATAATCCTTGTTCAATATAAAAAGCTGACGGATTTTTCAAGATGGGGCTATATAAAATATATAAAGTTAAATAGCAAAGTATTGTTCCAATTTGAGATATTAAATGCATCCACCATTGGACTGGAATGATTGTAGCTTGAGTAAGAAACATCAAAGTCCAAATATTGATTCTCGGCTCTAAATTATTGAACAGCAAAGCTATATCAATTTGAACGGTACAAGTTACAGACCAGCATAAACTCAAAAAAATTAAATCAGGATAGCGGCGACCGATAGGAGTTTTGCATAAACCCCAACAAATAAGAGTAAATAATTCTACTACAAACCCAATTTTAAAAGCGTATATCTTGCCTTCTAGTTGTGAATTTACCCAAAGAAAAAAAGCAATTAAAGTCAAGCCAGCTACCAACATAATCTGCGCCTGCAATTGCAGCCGTTTCAACAAAAAGCTCTGTCGCTGTTCTTTGTAAGATTCGGACAGGTTATTGTTGGTTTGCCGATAGGACATTCCGTGACTAATGAGCGCATCTAGTTGGCTTTTGTCGGAGTTAGTTGGATTAATCATGCACTTTTTACGTTATTAGTAATTAAGGGAGTAAGAATTTTAGATTTTGGATTTTAAATTGAAATTTAATCCAAAATCTAAAATCCAAAATCCAAAATTGAATTGCCCAATGCCCAATAATCATGGCTCGTACCCCTACATTAAATTTTGATCGTGGCACATTAATTTTGCATCCACCACCACGCGGCAAAGGTTGGATGGACTATGCTACGTGGGATGATAGAGTTGAAAAATTCCGCATCCCAGCAATTAGATACCGATCGCTAGTAGAAGCACTACAAGCGGAAGATGTGAATTTTATCGATGAGGCCAAGCAATTTTATCCTGTAGATTTGGTTCCTACTCT
This sequence comes from Nostoc sp. GT001, assembly GCF_030382115.1. Classification (NCBI taxonomy): domain Bacteria; kingdom Bacillati; phylum Cyanobacteriota; class Cyanophyceae; order Nostocales; family Nostocaceae; genus Nostoc; species Nostoc sp. GT001. The sequence continues at coordinate 7,130,215 of NZ_JAUDRJ010000003.1, read as the reverse complement.
AGAAATGGAACCCTATCCCCACCAAACTGAGGCGCTAGCGGCTTGGAAACTGGCGGGTAGGCAAGGGGTAGTTGTGCTTCCCACGGCGGCGGGAAAGACTTATTTGGCGCAAATGGCGATGCAATCAACGCCGCGCACGACGCTGATTGTAGTGCCAACTTTGGATTTGATGCATCAGTGGTATGCACATTTAGTAGCGGCTTTCCCTGATGCTGAGGTGGGATTGCTGGGAGGTGGTTCGCGGGATAGAACGGCAATTTTAGTTGCAACTTACGATAGTGCCGCAATTCACGCCGAAACGTTAGGAAATCAATATGCGTTGATTGTTTTTGATGAATGTCATCATTTACCTACAGATTTTAATCGGGTGATTGCTGAATATGCGATCGCACCTTATCGCCTGGGACTCTCCGCGACACCGGAACGTACCGATGGTAAACACGCTGACTTAAATATCCTCATTGGTCAAGAAGTATATCGCAAACGCGCTGAAGATTTAGCAGGGAAGGCGTTAGCAGAGCATGAAATTGTCCAAATTAAGGTAAAGTTATCGCAGCTTGAACGGGAAAGATACAACCAGTTAATTCAAACCCGCAATGACTTTTTGAAGCAATCGAAAATTTCTTTGGGGAGTCTGCAAGGTTGGCAAATGTTTGTGCAAATGAGTGCTAGATCGCAATCTGGACGTAGGGCGATGTTAGCGCACCGAGAAGCGAAAGATATCGCTTTGGGTACTGATGGAAAATTGCGAATTTTGATTAATTTATTGGCAGAACATTATCCGGCAAGAATTTTAATTTTCACTGCTGATAATGCGACGGTTTACCGCATTTCTCAAGAGTTGCTCATTCCAGCAATTACTCATCAAACTCCTGTGAAAGAACGCCATGAGATATTAACAAAGTTTCGGGAGGGTAAATATAATACTTTGGTTGCTTCTCATGTGTTGAACGAAGGGGTTGACGTGCCTAGCGGCATCTGTGGCAATTATTTTATCGGGAACTGGTTCGGCTAGGGAGTATACTCAGCGATTGGGTAGGGTTTTACGGAAGGGGAATATTGAGAATAAACAGGCGATTTTGTATGAGGTGGTGGCGGAGGATACGAGTGAAGAGGGAACTTCGGCTAGGCGGAGAGGGGAGAGGACAAGGGGACAAGGGGAAAAGAAAGGGAATTTACAGGTTGTGTATGGGAGTGGGAAGGAAAGGAGTTTGAAGGCGGCGGAACAGTTAAAAATTAATTATTCAGTTCAAAATCCAAAACTTGTACTGAGCGAACTTGTACTGAGCGAACTTGTACTGAGCGAAGTCGAAGTAGTCGAAGTATCTAAAATCCAAAATTCAACAGATGTTACCGACAGACTTACTGATGCATCGCCAAAACGGGGAGGAGATCATCCCGAAGAGACTGAAGATTGATCGAGCAACTTCAGATTTGGCGATTGAGTTAATTAATTATTTTCAATCAGCAGTGGGAAAGACTCAAGGTGTGCTTGAGCGACAACTGACTGATTTTGAAGGAGATTCTACAGATTATCGGGTGAAGCGAGGGTTAGCTTATATTCTCAAAAGTAGTTTTTGCACTTTTGAGGTGGTTAGTCCTTTGGAACCCCAGATGTTAAGAGAACGGGTGTTTTCTCTGGCTGCAAAGTCGGTTTCTAGTCGAGAATCTACCCAAGTTACTTTGAGTAAAATTGCTGATGAGTTAACTCAAGAACTTGAGCGGGAAGTTTTATTAGAACAGGTTCGCAATGGATTATATGCTGATTTATCTGAAAATAAGATTTTGACTGTTTTTGATGCACCAACAGCGCCAGATTTATTAAATAGATATAACTTATCTCAGGTGCAGGGTGTGTTTTATAAGGCCAGTAAACTGGTGTTAAATGCTCATCGCAATGTTCCGGGAGAATATAAGCTGTTATTTCGCTATTTGAAGTTGTTTCAATTGATGGCTTATATTGAAGGTGATGCTGACCACGGGTTTACAATTACCATTGATGGGCCGACAAGCTTGTTTAATCCTAGTACGCGATATGGGTTAGCGATCGCTAAACTTATTCCGGCTTTACTTCACGTTACCAAATGGAGTCTTTCGTCGATTCTCCAAACCCGTGACGCTTATACAAATAGTTGGAAAACTGGACGTTTCACTCTCAATTCTGAATGTGGTTTGGTATCCCACTATCCACCAGGAAAACCCTACGATAGTATGCTAGAAGCATCTTTTGCAGATAAGTGGGATGCGTTAAAAAGTGGCTGGGCGTTAGAGCGAGAAGTTGATTTGATCCCAATTCCCGGTAGTGTGATGATTCCTGATTTTCGCTTAGTTCATGCTGATGGCCGCACCTTTTTGTTAGAAATTGTTGGTTATTGGCGGCCTGAATATTTACAAAAGAAGTTTTCTCAGGTGCGGCGGGCTGGACGTGATGACTTAATTTTGGCTATTTCCGAGCGCCTTAATTTAGAAAAGGCGGGAGTAAAATTAAATGATGTCCCCGCGAGAATTGTTTGGTTTAAAGATAAGTTATTGCCGAAAGCTGTGTTAGCTGTAATGGATTTTTGACTTCCCCAAAGGGGCTGATTAACCCCAAACGCTTCTGCGTTCCCAATACTCAGCAACTCTTTTTTCCCACTGCTCCCAGTAATCTTGAATAACTGCTGATTCAAACCAAAATACCTCAGCTGGCATTTCTGGAATCGCTACTACTAACAGAGCGTGCTTTAGCTGAATGCCATAATCTCGATAATACTCATTAGCTGCTCCTATGTATGCCGTAAGTTGTAGTGGATGTTCATATAAATGCTCAATTGAACCTTTGGGTTTGTCTGCTGTTTTCCACTCACAAATACAGGGAATACCTTGATAGCTGGCAATACAATCAACTTTGCCAGAATAACTCAAATTATGATGAAAAACAGAGCCTTCCACCAGTCTAACTGTGTCGATTTCTTGTAAAACTGGCTTGATACTCTCCCAATAAGGGCGACTTGCTTCGGGACAAACAGGGTTTTGACCAAGGAGGTAGCGCTCAATTTGTTTGTGTGTTTGGGTTCCCCGACGACTAGCAGATGTAGTAATGCGGGTAGCTTCTTCTGTACCAACACGCGCTTTCCAGTTTAATAATCTGTCTCTGTCTACTTGTGATTTAGTGGCATTAAGTATTGTAGTAACACTGGGAAAGCGATTTCCCTTGGCATCTACATAATATTGTTTACCATTTTCTCTTTTAGCTGTGGCATTAATGCGTGGTAGCAGTTGGGTATCAAATTGCATTATTAATTCGTAATTCGTAGTTCGTAATTTGTAATTAAAAAAGTGGCGATTATAAATTGCAGTTCATCTTGCATACATTTAAAACTTGCTTTTGCAGGTTTTAAAAATTTAATTTTTATTAGCCCGCGTAAGTAGACTACCCTGTGTTAAGCTGCAAAGCGTCTATGTTTGTATGAGCGCGAATTCTATTCGTCAAATCATTGAAAATGATTTTATTTGGGAAAATAACGATAAATATCTTTCCGGTGTAGTACTCGCTGAAATAGGACTGTTTCTCCATCAAAAATAAGTCCAATACGATAATCACCGACACGGATGCGATAAGCATTTTCATAACCTTGAAGTTTTTTGAGGTTAGCAATTTCTTCAAAGGTTGATATTTGTGGTATTTCTTCAAAAGCAAGGACTCTAATAGTCTCATAGTAAGGTGTACTTTTCAGAGCCTTGAGATCCTTGATAAAGCTTGGTAGATATTGGGTAATCACTCTTGTTCTAGTTGTGCTAATGCTTCATCAATATTCAGAGGTCTTTCATGTTCTACTGCTTTCATTGCTAAGACCAGTCCTTCATCCTCAATAGCTTCTAGCAAGCGTAGATAGTCATCAAAATCTATGATTACTTTGCGGATATTACCTTCCTTATCAGTAATCAGTTCTTGAGCAAAAGGGTATTTATCAGCTTGCATTAGGGTTGTGATTTTAGTAGTCATACTCTGACTTTAGCGTTAATAAATATAGTATGGCTTTAGTAAATGTAGTTGTGAAATTTTACTTAAGATAAAAACGCGATAAAACCCGCCTTTCAATATAAATCTTAATAATTTTGTATTATCTCTTCTCAGATGAGATGCACTAAAGTAAAATATCTCACAGTGTTATTTCGTAATTAATGGGTAAAATATGAAGCCTGTAACCCTGAGAGCAGGTGCGTAGGCGTAGCCCGTCGTAGACATCGCTACCTTAGTGATTACGAAAGCTTTTGAAAAAACTGGCGAAATCCTGGGAGAAAAAGCTTTAGAGCAAGCTGGTAACTTATTATCATTGCTCATAGTAGATGAAGCTCAAGATTGGAAAAAAGCCAGACGTGATTTGTTACAGTTACATATACTCCATACAATTTAAATTCTCTCAAGCCATTGACTCGATCAGAAAATTTTATGGCTTTGAGGTTCCTGTTTATGGCTGGATCATAATAGGCACCGCGCTTTTTTCAGAGCCAATAATTACCAACTTAGAATTATTAGATTGAGCTAGCTTTTCTGTGGCTTCAATCGCTCGTAATTGTAGCATTTGGTTACTAAGTCCACCTGAGAGAATTTTTTGGGAATCAGCTATACCTCGCGCTTCAATCAGCTTTCGTTGTGCCTCTTGACGCTCTTTCTCTAAAACAAATTTCATCTGCTGATTTTCTTGCTCTGTCTTGAGTTTGTTTTGAATTGCAGCTTGTAGAGTATCAGGCATTTTGATGTTTCTTAAAAGAGCTTCCTCAACGATGAAACCCAAAGCTGGTATCTCTTGGGTGAGTTGTTGGTCAATTTTTTGGGCGATTTCTTGGCGTTTGGTAGAGTAAATAGCATTGGCTGGGTAATTTGCCGTGATGGCGCGGACGGTAGAGCGGAATCTGGAAATCACCAGTTGTGTTTCATCAGTTCCAATTGTTTTATAGACTGTAGCTGCCTTTTGCGGATCGAGCTTGTACTGAAGGCTGACATCAAGATTTAGGCTCAAACCTTCTTGGGATGTTGCATCTACATTTTCTTTTATATCCTTAATGCGAGTAGAAAAATTCAGCACCTTGCTAAAGGGGTTAAGCAAGTGGACACCAGGATTAAGAGTAGTTTCGGAAACCTCACCAAAGAAATTGACGACACCGACATTACCAGGTGGGACAATCACCAAAAGCCTAGAAAAAGAATTCAGTACTGCAATACTGCCAATTAATATCATAATTCCACGTATTGCTAAACGTGACCTTTCACTAGATATCCTATCTGTATTGAGATAAACGAGAATTGCAATTAGGCTAGTTATAAGAGAGACTAGAAAACCCATGAGTTTAAGACGAATGTACTTAATCACATAATTCCCAAATGCTTTTATGAAACTCATATCATTTCAGACAAGTTAGAGATTTACAAATCCTTTTACAGATTAAAAAAGATTCCCAACTTTTATTAGAAGTCAGGAATCTCAGCCTTGGAGCGATGCCTACGCACCTTACTAGAAAGTAATGTATAATTCAATGTATACATTAGATACAATTTAAATTGTGTCGAGTAAAATTCGTAAGCAGATTTATATTGAACCGCATCAAGAACATCTGCTAAAAGTGATCGCCCAACAAGCGGGTGTAAGTGAAGCAGAGATTATTCGCCAAGCTATTGACCTTCATCTTGGTGAAATAACTGCACCCCAAACCAATCTTGCAATGTGGGAAGCCGAAAGGGAATTTATTGACCAAATCAAAACTCGATCGGCTCAACTTGGAGGTCGGGACTGGCAGCGTGAAGACCTGTATGAACGGTAGAATTTTACTTGATACCAACATTCTTGTTTACATCTACGATCCACTGGATACCGCAAAACAGGAACGAGCGATGCCTACGGCGGGCAAAGCCTACGCACTTACTGACCAATTGATTCGTTCTGGCAAGGCGGTAATTAGTACCCAGGTGTTGGGAGAGTTTTTTATGGCCACAACCCGGACTCGGCGATTGTTGTTAACTCCGGCTGAAGCGCTGGTACGAATGCGTAACTATTTAGCTGCTTGCCATGTCGTTGATATTACACGGCTCATTTCCTTAGAAGCAATTCGCGGCGTGGAAACTCATCACTTCGGGTTTTGGGACGCGCAAATTTGGTCAACGGCGCGACTCAACCAAATTGAAGAAGTTTACACTGAGAATTTTGCATCAGGTGCGACGATTGAGGGCGTGCGGTTTACGAATCCCTTTATAGATTGAAAAAGATTCCCGACTTGTAAAAGAAGTCGGGAATCTCAGCCTTGGTGATATTTACAAAAACAAAATTTTGTTATTTTAGCAATATTTTCGGGAAAACTATTACTGTAGCTTCTCTTTTAAAACAAGATTGGAAAATAGTTATGGATTTAAATGGATTAATTTGGACTAAAAACGTAAAACCTTTAAATGGTGAAGATTGGGCTTATCACAGTATACCTACCATATATCCCGACTTAAAGATTTTCGCTTTACATTGGAGAAATTTTCAAGGTGGAGACGAAATAAATGCTAATACTCCACAACAAGATGAACTGATAATTTTAAGACAACGTAGCAAAGTAACACATATTGTAAAAGTACTGGATAAGCAATTTTCTTTTGACAAAAATGCTGGAGATGAATTTAATATTTATCGTCTTGTATAAGTAGCTTGGATAGCTGATAATTGGGCTACTCCCCCAGATACTAATAAAGTATTTGATTGTGTTATTAAGTTCCCTCGAAATGGAAAGGCAATAAAATTGGAAAATATACATATATTCCAAGAACATTGGAGCAAAAAAGAAGTAGCATTTCAACACCATGTTCAGAGTGTATTAAATATTCATTAACAAAAAGCCCTGCACTTTTAAATACAGGGCTTTGATTTTAAAAAAATCCAAAATTACTTACCGTTGCCGTTACTACCATTGCCATTGCTATGAATGACACGTTCGGCAAGTTTTTCCGGCACTTCCTGGAGATGGTCGTATTCCCAGTGGAAGGAACCAACGCCGAGAGTGAGCGATCGCAGCTCTACAATAAAATTCTGCATCTCTGCTTGTGGTAAGTATGCAGAGACATTATCCCAGCCTTGCCAATCGTTTCTCCCCTCATAGCCTAAAATTTGCCCTCGTCTACCACTCAACAGTTGCAGCACTTTGGAGGTAAATTCGCTCGGTGTTGTCACTTCCACCCGCAAGATTGGTTCTAATAGGGTAGGTTCCGCTTGAGATATCCCTGTTTGCATTGCCAATCGGGCAGCTTGCTTAAAAGCTTGTTCGGAACTATCAACGTTGTGATACGAACCATTAGTCAGAGTTACCGCTAAATCCACTATTGGGAAGCCCAAAGGCCCGTGTGTCAAAAATTCCCGCACGCCCATTTCTACGCCAGGAATGTACTGTTTCGGAACCACGCCGCCGACAATAGTTTCATTAAAGTTAAAACCTGTACCCCGTGGTAAAGGCTTGATTTCGAGAAAAACATCACCAAACTGTCCGTGACCACCGCTTTGGTGCTTGTAGCGCCCATGAACTGAAGCCACCGTTTTGCGGATGGTTTCTTTGTAAGGCACTTGCGGCAAGTGGGTTGTCATTGGCAAGTTATATTTGCGGCGCAGTCTATCTAGGGTGACTTGCAAATGAATCTCGCCTTGACCCCACAAGATAACTTCGTGAGTATCCCCGTGTTGTTCCCAAGCCAGTGAAGAGTCTTCTTCTAACAACTTGGTAATGGCACTGCTGAGTTTAACTTCATCGTTGCGCTTTTCTGGTGTAATAGCGAGGGCATACACAGGTTCCAACTGTACAGCTTTGGGTAATTCCATCGCCGATTGCTGTTCTGTGGAGAGTGTATCGCCTGTCTTAATGCCTTCTAAACGGCTCAATGCGACAATTTCACCAGCACCAACTTCATTAACGAACTGTTGTTGTTGTCCCATGAGGCGGTAAATCCCACCAGTGCGAATGCCATTGAGGACAATGCCATCAGTTAATTTGCCCTGCCAAACGCGCACCAGAGAGAGTTTACCACCTTGGGGAGTGTAGAAAGTTTTTAATACCTGTGCTAGAGGTTTATCACCTTTGATGTTTTTTAAACGACGTTCTGCTGTGGTTTCTGGTTCGGGGGCTTCTCGTAACAAGGCTTCTAATAAAGGTCTAACACCATAATCTTGTTCTGCCACACCAAAGAAAACGGGCACTACCAAATCTGCCCCTAATTCCATTTTTAAATCTTTGAGGATTTCTTCTTGGGATGGTTCGATGTCTTCTAAAAGTTCTTCGAGTAAATGATCGTCAAAATTTGCTAAGGCTTCAAGCATTTCTGCTCGTGCTGTATGTTCTTCTTCTTTTAAACTTTCGGGGAAGGGAATGGGGTCGGCAGGTGCGCCTGGATGATATTGATATGCCTGTTCGCTCACCATATCGATAAAGCTGGTGAGTTGTTCCCCGTTCATGATGGGAAATTGATGCGCTACCAAAGGACGGCTAGATACTGCTTTTAGGGCGTGTAACGTTTCTAGGACGTGAATATTTGCCCGATCCATTTTGTTGACGAAGACAAGGTGGGGAATTTCCCAATCGTCCAGGAATTTAAATAGAGGGGCTAGGGTGAGAACTCTTTCGCGGATGGGTTCGCAAACTACAATTGCTGCATCCACTCCAATTAGAGCATTGTACGTTTCTTGGGCAAATTCTACGCTTCCCGGACAGTCAATAAAAGTGAAGCGAATGCCGTTATACTCAGTGCTAGCGGCGCTGACTTCTACACTCATGTGGCGATCGCGCGACTCGGCTGCACTATCTCCCACTGTATTGCTGTCCTTAATATTGCCTTTGCGGGAAATTGCCCCTGTGACAAATAACAAGCTTTCTAGTAAAGTGGTTTTTCCACTTAAATAAGGCCCGACAATTGCAACGTTCCGCGAACCCGATTTTACTTTTTCGTTCATAAAACCTCCCTTGCGGTAAGTCTTTTATAACCGCATGATTCTTTATGTATCAAGGGTTAAAGAAGAATCCAGAAATCAGAATTCAGGATTCAGAATTAAGACAGTAGCAAGTCCGCGAGCATCTTAAAACGATTTATTTCTTTGTCAGTCGTACAGAATTACCAACTGAATTCTGGCTCCTGACTCCTGAATTCTATTTGAAAAAAATGGTTCTCTGGAGTCAAAATTACCCCTTCTTTAATTTGTTATTATGCTCCTTTTAATCGAAAGTTAAAAAAATTGTAGCCTGTCGTAAGATTTAGCTTAAGAAAAGTTAAGCATCAAAAATTTTTATGCTGAATCAAAAACTTTTGTAAAAAACTTTTTATCAAGTAAATTTAACTGAAAGTGTTGCGAGTCAGAAAATCAATGAGATTATCATTCTTTAAATATCGCATAGCAGGGTTAGTAAGTTTAACTTTGCTGATTATGAGTATTTCCTCCCCCTCTCTTGCTCTATCTCTTCCTGTCGCCTCAAAGCTAGCACAATCTAATCCTAAAACTGCTGTAGACTGGTTAAACCAAGGCTTACAGGCAATTCAGGCGGGAAGGGTACAAGATGCGATCGCAGCTTTTAAACAAGCAACCCAGTTAGATCCGGCATTGGCACCAGCGTATTATAATCTGGGGTTAGCACTCCGACAAACGGGACAATTACAACCCTCTGCGGATGCATTTTATCGAGCGACGCAAGCCGATCCCAAATTTGCTCCAGCTTTTGCTAATTTAGGCGGAGCGTTGTTAGAAGGCAATAATTTAAAGTTAGCTAACGATTATTTGCGACGCGCCTTAGAACTCGATCCCAAACTCGGATTTGCCCACTATAACTTAGGGTTAGTACAAGAACAGCAACGAGATTGTGAGCGAGCGATCGCATCTTTTAAAAAAGCCGTAGAATATAGCAAAAATGCACCAGAACCTCCTTACCATATAGGGATGTGCTATCTCCAACAAGGTAAACTCGATCAAGCCAGAAGTGCATTTTATCAGGCATTAAAAATTAATCCCAAGTATCCAGAAGCTTATTACAATCTCGGATCAATTTTTTTCCAACAAAGTAAATTACAAGAAGCATTAGAGGCTTTTAGAAAATCAGCCGAAGCTAACTCTAACTATCCCAACGCTTATTATGGTGCTGGGTTAGTTTTTATGCAGTTACAGCAATATGGCGATGCAGTACAAGTGTTGCAATTTGCTAGAGATTTATACAATGCTCAAAAAAATCCCCAGTGGGCTAAAAATGCCGAGCAATTGTTGCAACAGGCACAAAATTTAAATTACCAACCTCGCTGAGGCAAAAAAACTTAATATTGCATAACATAAAACTATTGGGTTGACTCGCTGGTGTTGTCTGAACTAGTCCCGATTGGAAAAATGTACATGCAAAAGCGCCAGAAAAGTCGATTTTTATTTAGCGATCGCTGGCTTGATCGGCAATCAATTGTTCGCAACATGGAAGCCTTTCAAGACTTAATTGTGATTGTTTTGTGTTTTGGTTTGTTCGCCGTCATGCTAATCCAATTGTGGGGGATAGCTATCGCCCTCACGCAGCCACTAGACTATAAACATGTGACTGCAAAAATACTATTTGTGTTGATCTTAGTCGAGTTATTTCGACTATTAATGGTCTATTTGCAAGAACATAGTATCTCTGTGGGAGTAGCAGTTGAGGTAACAATTGTATCTCTACTGCGCGAGGTAGTAGTTCACGGAGCGCTAGAAATGCATTGGGTTAATACGCTTGCAATTTGTGGTTTGTTATTTGTTTTGGGTGGACTACTCGTGGTATGCGCTAAGACACCACACATGGATTGTATGAGCGCTAACACTAAGTTTTGTCCGGTTGTGTATAGGGGAGGTAGAGAACGCCAAAACGAGTTGGAATTACAGTATTCACGTCAATGTGATGAGAATCAACCCCTTGGATAAATTGTTATGAAAATGGGGAGTGGGAGAGACGTGATTAATCGCATCTGTACTGGGGAGTAGGGAAAATACTTTTTCTCCACTCCCCACTCCTTTGTCTAAGGCTGTATCAGGAAATTATTTTTGCAAGGTACTTCCGACGTATTGAAATATACTCTTTTTGGAAGATGAATCGCTCTTTAAGGGTGAATATAACGTTAATTAGAAATTCTAAAAGAGGTTCAAGCAATGACTACAAATAGAGGTAACGGACAATCTCAAGCAGCGATTAGCGACTTGGAGTATGATTTTGTCACCGTTTTGCAGAACAAGGCTGAAGCTGTTAAAGCTTACGATACCTACATCAAAGATGCAGAAAAAGTAGGTTCTCAACCTTGTGTAGAGTTGTTCCAAAAATTGCGGCAATCTGATATTGAACATGCACAAGAGATTCGCCAACATCTACAACAAGTGCTGCAACACGGTAAGATGTAACCCAGATTTTAAGTTCGTAGGCGTAAGCCCGTCGTAGACATCGCTTCTGGTTTAGCTAAAACAAAAAGAGGCGATGTCTAAAACAGGCTATGACGCTCGCCTCGTGGACTCGCTAACGCTTCTCCGTTCGCGTAGCGTTCCGCACGAAAGGAGTACGCTATCGGTGTCGCAGTTGCTGATTAAATTAGAGGCAAGCACTACTCACTATTAGATAGACTTAATTCTGGGCTGCTTGCTCTACTTGTGCCACCGTTAAATCGAGAGCCACCGCCACTTGTTCTACACTCAATCCCAATGCCAACAATCGGGGAATAGCTTCTAACTTAGCTTCCTGGCGACCTTCCTGGCGACCTTTCTGGCGACCTTCCTGGCGACCTTCTTCTAAGCCGTCTTCCTTGATTGATTGATACATCCGTGTTTTTTTGAATTCCTCGTCTATACCCAACATTTCTGCTAACTCCTCTCGGCTTAACCGGGTAAATTTGTACAACAGAATAGTCTCTATCAATTCTACAATTTGCTTGCTGGTAGATTCATCTGCCAGTTCTTGCCTTGCTTGTAAAATCAATTCTCTACCTTTGTCAAGGGCTGTCTCTTCTCTTTCGATAATTAATTTAACGATCGCAACTTGAAGTGAGTTCTCTGTGGAATCTAATTCATCTAGATAAATACGTTGCACTTGTGAACTGTCTAGCAGCAATTGATATGGTAGCCGATCGTTTGGATCTAAACTTCGTTGCGGATAGATGACAACAGCACGCCAAAAATTGACTGATTCATTTTGACGTAGATAAAGGAAGATTTCGGCAAAGAAGCGTCTATAAAAATTTGAGTCTAATTGAAACTGAACTTCAACAAAGTAAAGTGGTTGGTTTGTAGTTTCACTTGTGGGGATGAATACCCCATCAATCCTAAAAGCAGTTTCTTTTAGCTCAACTGAAACAAATTGATATGCGTTGACATTGGCAGTCGTGTCGCCAATTATCGCAAAAAATATGCTAGGAAAAGCTTGAAATAAGCTATAAAATATTTTGTCAGTTTGCACCTAAATTTAGTCAAGGGAACATTGGATATTGAAAGTCTATCAAAAATAGTGTAACCGTGTCTGTTTCCGCATAAAAAAAGCAGATAGGAATAACCATCTGCTTTAATAAAAGATTAATTTTCTAATTTACATAGATACCAATTGCTTCACTGGAGCAATCCCAGCCAAATCTAAAATTGGCGCGATCGCATCTTCACGCTTCACTGCCATCATGTGAACTCCTTGACACAATTGCCGCGCTATTTGCACTTGCTCGGCAGCAATTTTTATCCCTTCCTCAAAAGGATCTTTGGCTTTTGCCAATCTATCAATAATATGTTGGGGAATATCTACACCCGGAACACATCTATTAATAAACTGAGCATTTTTTGCTGATTTCAACAGAAATATTCCTGCCAAAATCGGTTTTTTATAACCAGCAGCAATGGTATCCATAAACTTTTCCAGTCGCTCAAAATCGGTAATCAACTGACTTTGAAAAAATTGCGCTCCGGCTTCGATTTTGCGTTCAAATCGACTTTGTAAACCCGACCAACTTTTACATTGCGGATCTACCGCTGCACCAACAAATAAATCTAAAGCTCCATCAGTCAAGGGTTTTTCATTGCAATCAACACCTTGATTCATCTTCCGAATCAGTTGCAGCAGTCGCACAGCTTCTAAATCAAACACCGCTTTGGCATCTGGATGATCGCCTGCTTTTACTGGGTCGCCAGTCAAAGCTAAAATATTACGAATACCTAAAGCATGAGCGCCCATCAAATCAGCTTGTAAACCGATGCGGTTGCGATCGCGGCAAGCAATTTGACAAATCGGCTCTATGCCATTCTGTGACAAAATTACCGACGCGATTAACGAAGACATCCTTAACACGGCGCGGCTACCATCAGTAACATTGACGGCATGAACTCTCCCCTTAAGAGTCGCCGCCATTTGAATCATGTGCGCTGGATCTCCCCCTTTCGGCGGTGCTACCTCGGCGGTAACTAGAAATTCACCTGCTTGTACAGCTCTGCGAAAGGCTGTGTGGCTATGGGTGTGATGCATAACATTAAGGTTTTCAATTTCTTAAATGGTATAGCAAGTCACACCTAAAAGGGAAAACTTAGAGAGGAAGAGAGTAGCCTAAAGCAGCTTTTACTTGTGATAAAGTTTGATTGGCGATCGCTCTAGCTTTTTCCCCTCCATCCCGTAACACAGAGTCCAAATAGCTTTTGTCTGCCGTTATCGAGTGATATTTTTCTTGAATTGGTTTCAGGGACTCAATAATTGTGTCTGTCAACAATGGCTTGAACTGTCCCCAGCCCATATCCTGACACTCAACCGCTACATCTTCCTTTTTCTTTCCAGCAAGCAATGTATAAAGCGTTAACAAATTATTACACTCTGGACGTGCTGGATCGTCAAAAGTCAGCCCACGAATCGGATCGGTTTTACAACGCTTAATCTTGTATTGAATCTGTTCCGGTGAATCTAGCAAACTGATTCGGCTTAACTCCGAAGGATCAGACTTCGACATTTTGCGTGTACCGTCCGCTAAACTCATCACCCTAGCCCCTTCCTTGCGAATTAAAGGGTCTGGTAACTTCAGAACTGGTTGATCTGGTTTACCAAATTGGTGATTTAACCGAGCTGCAATATCCCGTGTCAATTCCAAGTGTTGCTTTTGGTCTTCACCCACTGGCACTTTATCCGCTTGGTAAAGCAAAATATCCGCTGCCATCAGCACAGGGTAATCCAATAAACCTGCACTCACATTTTCTCCCTGCTTGACGGCCTTTTCCTTAAACTGAATCATATCTTGCAGCCAGTTTAGAGGTGTAATGCAGTTGAGCAACCAGGTGAGTTCACTGTGGGCCGAAACGTGCGATTGTACAAAGATAGTGGAGTGATTTAAATCAAGACCACAAGCTAAATAAAGAGCAGCAAGAGTGTAGGTATCAGCTGCCAATTGTTTTGGGTCGTGTGGCACTGTAATCGCGTGCAAATCAGCCACAAAAAGGTAATTTTCGTATTCGCTCTGACCTTCTACCCAGTTGCGAATGGCTCCCAAGTAGTTACCTAGATGGTAATTGCTGGTTGGTTGAACTCCAGAAAGAACACGTTGCTTGCCCATAAATTTCAACTTAGTTATCTCAAATCCGCGCTATGTCAAGTGGCGATGTCTGGCGACAAGTTTCTTGCGCCTACGCAAAACTCATTTAATTTTGACATTTTCCAGGTCAACTCGCCGTTATGGGATGAGAGATTTTAACTCGTTCCCAGTCGGAGACCATTAGTTAAAATTTAAGACTAGTTGATTGTTGAGCGATCGCTACTTATAAAAATACATTAGCGATCGCATTAATTTTGCTCACAAAAACCAAACTCTTAAATTCGATTTACCTGTCTACCAAACCCACCTGTCCGCCAATTAGCCCCAGAAATCCAGTTCCAAAATGCTGAATCTCTAAAAAGCTTGCTTGCTCTGGTGAAGTTTTGTAAATTTTGAATGTCTTCATAATTCCTAATGTGGCAGCACTTTCTAAAGGGCCAACAAAACTAATATCTCGGTCAAGAAAATAGGTTTGATTAGCCCAGTAAGCCATTTGATTTGCATTTAAAAAGTAGCAGCCCGCGTGAGGATTGAGGGCACGACGAAAGGTAATTGGTGCATTCATAATTGCACCATTGAGTTCCTGTTGATCTTGCACATTTTGAAAAGGAGCAGTTACTCGCAAAGCCAAATCCCCATCAATATAAGCTTTGTAAACCAAAGCTTTGGGAGAGACTTCATAACGATTTGGCTGAAGCAAATTTAAATCACCCGCTTGTTGGGTAAACCAGTTTAATTTGATAAAAAACCAAGGGTCATGAATAATTAAGTCATCTTCAAGAAAGCAATAATAATCATACTGACCGAGACAACTTTGCAGAACAGCTTGACACTCAAACCCCAAAAGTAGAGGTTCTGCTTTAGTAGAATGATGCCTATATAAATGGGATGGTAAGGAAAGCTGATTCAGAAGATGATTATCTTGAGTTGTACAAATAACAATATCTAGTTCGTGAGACTGCGGCTGATTAGCAGGAAAAGCTAGTCGTTGAGCAATGTTGATAATACTTTGAGATTTACCAAATAATTGGTGTAAGGCGGTAATACTTTTAGTTAACGCCTCCAAACGGGGTTGCGGGTCTTTGCGTTGGGAAGCATGACGACCCTCATTGCTAGGTTTGAAAAAATGGGCAATGGTAAAAATAATTCGCATTTTCAATATCGCTTTTATCTTTATTTGTCATATCATGTCCGTATAATTAGTTATGATTTCCAAAGTCATTGCACCCCACCTCCTCCCCGCAAGCGGGGAGACAAAGCATAGCTTTGGCGGGGTGGGGTTCTTCAGGTTTAATAAGTAATTTAGCGGACATAATATCATTGGTCATTTGTACTAAGCTTAGTCGTTGGTGCAGCCTCTTCAAGAGTTATATTGGTCATTTGTCGTTTGCTCTTGATCAATAACTAATGATTAATATGCTTCTTGCAAAATTATTGCTTTTCAGGCTTTTATTTGCACCTTTGCTTGAGGTCAAAAATATTTATGCAAGTGACTAATGACCAATGACTAATTTTTACCAAATCCTTTAGAACTTGGACGCTTTTTCAAACTATCAGAATTTTTGCCAGCGAACATCCATTGCAAATGCTGTGGTAATAGTTTCGCTAAATCATAACGCTTCAGAATTGTCGCTCGTGCATTCGCTCGAATTGCATTCATCTCTTGAGGATTATTCAGCGCCTCTTCAATCCTATTAGCAATATTCTGGGGAGAAAAGAAATCTACCAGCAGTCCATTCACCCCATCCTGTACAACCTCCAATACTGGTGCAGTCTTAGAAGCTATTAGTAAACATCCTGCTGCCATTACTTCTAACATTGACCAAGATAATACAAATGGACGGGTTAAATAAACATGGGCAGAAGAAGCTTGCAAAACCTGAAGGTACTCATTGTAAGGAAGCCTATCTGTAAAGTGCAGCCTCGATAAATCCAAAGATAATTTTTCTAGCATTAATTGTTTATAAGTCTGACCATCGGGGAGATTTTTACCATAAGCAACCCGATCTTCTCCGACAACTACCACATGGCACTTAGGTCGTCGCTGCTGAATTAGCGCTACTGTTTCCATAAACTGTGGAAAACCTCTATAAGGTTCCATTCCTCGTCCTACATAAGTTACCAACTCTTCCACATGAGAAAGATCCAGATTTATTCTTGGTAAAACTAACTTTGCGCCTGGTTTGGGAACAAAATAATTGGTATCAACGCCATCATGAATTACAGTGAGTTTGCTATGATATTCTTTGGGAAACTGCTGACGCTGCCAATTAGTTGGAGAAAGTCCGCGATCGCAGCTATATAAATCAGTTAAAATCGGTGCATTTTTCACGCGGATGCGGCATTCATCATCAGCATTCAACGGCTCGTTGGGATCGAAATCTGCATCGGAACCGTGAGCATGGTAAAACCACTCGAAATAACACAATAATTCTGCTTTGGGGAAAACATCTTTCATAAATAAAGTCGGCCCCCAACCAGAATGACCATAAACTATATCTGGAAAGAAACCCTCGGATTTTAATTTTTCTGCCACGCGATAGACAGCTTGAGCGTTGAGAACAGCATTTTCCAGGTTGCGAACATAGTGGTGAGTTTGAGGCGCAGCTTCACGAGAAGGGGTATAAATAGCTTTGAAAACGCCAGGTATTTCCCCTTCACGACGATTTGTCCCAAAGACGACTTGGTGATTAGGATCTTTACCTAAAACTATCGCTAGATTGCGAAATTGCGAGGGGAAATTGGGATGTAAAAATAAAATTTTCATTGGAATAATCTTGATTAATTTATTACCAGATAAAATAAATTAAGACAAGCTGTTTAAGATTATAAGATTATTTATCACGATTTTTAACAAGTAAATTTAGGTAAATGGTTGCCCGAAAATGCGAAAATAATCGCAAATTCGTGTTATGACCATGAAATTTATTGGCATTGATTTAGGCTGGCGATCGCAACCAAGTGGATTGTGCTGTTTAGAATGGGTAGATGGACAACTACAATTACTCGATCTAGACCGCAAAGATGCCATTGCAGACATCCTCTCCTGGATCGATAAAAGCGTCCAAGCAAACGAACCAGCCATCATCGCCGTAGATGCACCTACCCTCATACCCAACGCTACCGGGAGTCGTCTCCCCGATAAACTTAGCCACAAATACTTTGGTAAATATCATGCGGGATGCTACCCAGCTAATCAAAACCTACTCTTCGCAGAGCGCACCGTCAACTTTGGCTTAGAATTAGAATCACGCGGTTTTGCACATGCACCCACCATTGAACCACAAAAACTTAGCAGATATCAAATAGAAGTCTTTCCCCACCCAGCAATTGTTAACCTATTCAACTTAGAACGCATCCTCAAATACAAAAAAGGACGACTCAATGAGCGCCGTCTAGAACTAATTAAACTCCAAAATTATCTTCTCGATATTCTCCCTTGTTTCTCTCCTCCTCTGTCTTCTCTGCGCCTCTGTGGTTCTTTCCCTTCCGAAATTCCCACCACAGGCGCAGCCCTCAAAGCAACCGAAGATAAACTAGATAGCCTAATTTGCGCTTATGTTGCTGCATACTGGTGGTATTGGGGAGAACAACGTAATTTGGTATTAGGCGATCGCACCACTGGCTATATTGTCATCCCTCAGAGAATATTAGCCTAAAATTGTAATGTAGTAAGATTTAATTCAAAGAGGTTTTATGCAAAGAGTTAGTTCTAATTTGAGTTTAAAAGAGCTATATGAAATTGACGATCATCTCTGGTTAGAGGAAACAATCAAACTCTTGAAAGCTAACCATTTAGAAAAATTAGATTTAGAGAATTTAATTGAGGAGCTAGAAAATTTGGGTCGTAGAGACAAAGCCAAGGTTGCTAGTTTATTAGAACAAATTATTAGACATCTTTTGCTGCTGCAATACTGGGCACAAGAATCTCAATATAATTCGGGACATTGGAAAGCAGAAATTAGAAGCTTTAGAAATCAATTAAAACGTAACTTGACAACGAATTTATATCAATATTTACAAAATGAATTAGCATCAATTTATGATGATGCTTTAGGGTATGTAATTGATAAAACTGAGGGTAAACTAGATAACCTACCTCAACATTGTATTTATACTTTAGAACAGCTACTAGATATTAATTATCTACCTGAAAACTTGTAAAATATAAGGCGTTGCTAAACTTAAATCAGCAACGTCTCATCTTATATTTCAGAGATTTTGGTGTTAAACATAATACTTCATACTTCTCAAACAATTTCCCTCAGTGATTGATTTTCCTACTCAAAACATGAAGTTTCCAGAGTGAAATTTGAATAATTCTGGTAACAGCACACACAAAAAGTGATGCCTACGGCGGCAAGCTACACAATTAAATTTCTGATTTAATCTGGTTCTTGGCTCAAATAGTGTTCATCGAGAGCGCGTCTTAGCATCATTTTAATCACAGCTTGACGGCTAATATTGAGTTCGGTTGCCATTTTGTCGAGTTCGTTGAGCATCGGACTAGGAATTTCAAGGTTTGTTGTGACTATATCCTGTCGTCTTCGTGAGGTCATTTGACGAGGTGTTCCGACTCTTGTTGTCGTGGAGTCAAAATAACGATCAACGACTTCCTCTCCCTTCGCAATTTTTTCTTCAAGTTCTTTAATAGAAATATTGTTCATAGATTTCTCTCTCCCGTCTCGTACTTTTCCAATAAGTAATTAACCAAATATATTCCCCTTCGCCGTCATAACGAACTTCGTAAATGACCGACAAAAGGGTGTTTCCCAGAAATCCAATAGCAATAAATTGTTCTGGATCATCTCGTTTGATTCGTTCTACATAGTCGCCTGCTAAAATAGTAGCGACCTCTTCCAAAGAATATCCCCTATTTTGCTTAAGAAGCTGACTTTTATGATTATCCCAGTCAAATCGCATTTCTCTTATAATTCCTCATCATTCTAGCAATAATTATTTTTGAGATGTGACTGCATCGCACAATAAAAGGCGTTGCTCAACTTAAATCAGCAACGCCTATTCTTGAATATTCAATAACTACTCAGCACTCTTACTCTGCCCAAGCAATCAACCTTGGTTCATAAGGATTAGCTAGGTGTGGATTTTTCGGCAATACACGCAAAGATAAACCTTGCAAACCAGAAGCGGTATAGATGATATTACCAGTGTAAATACTCAATTGCTGTCCATCTTCGCCTTGGTAATCCATGACTACTGGCACAGCGTTGACAATTTCACCATTGGCATCGATCGCACCTTGATATAGCTCCACCTGCACATCATCATTGGTCAAAGTTGCCAAGTCAACCTTGGCTTTGACGGCAACGGTTTGGTTAACTTCAATATCTGAAGCTGCGGATACGTCAACATCTTTGATTCTGATGTTGAACCAGTGTTCGCTCAGTTTTTCTTTCCAAGCGGCTAGTTCTTTGGCTGGTGCATAGTTATCAACAGTCAGGGTATGATAGCGATCGCTAGCCGGGAAATAAGCCCTTTGTGCATATTCTCCTACCATCCGCGCTGTATTAAAGAACGGACAATTCAACCGAATTGCATCCTTCATTTTGGCAACCCACGGACGGGGCAAACCATCAGTATCCCGATGGTCATAAAATAACGGTACAACTTCCTTCTCTAACAACTCGTAGAGAGCATTTGCTTCTACTTCATCTTGGTAGTTAGGATCGTCGTAATTCTCTCCATGTCCAATCGCCCAGCCTGTGCGGACGTAATCAGCTTCATCCCACCAGCCATCTAGTACACTTAAATTCGGCAATCCATTCATTGCGGCTTTCATGCCACTAGTACCAGAGGCTTCCCGTGGACGACGCGGTGTATTTAACCAGATATCGCAACCCGCAACCATCAACCGGGAGATGTGAATGTCGTAATTGGGAACAAACACTACCTGTTTTTCTAAATGCTGTTCGCGGATAAAGTGATTGATCTCGCGGATCAGTTCTTTACCGGGGATATCCTTGGGATGTGCCTTACCAGCAATCACAAATTGCACTTTCCGGTCTTTGTTAGCCAGCAGAAGCCGCTTAATCCGATCCAAATCGCGCATCCAGAGGGTGGCGCGTTTGTAGGTGGCAAAGCGACGAGCAAAGCCAATGGTGAAAGCGTAAGGATCTAAAACTTCTTGGGCTTGGACAATTTCGGAAGCGGAAGCGCCACGATCGGTCAAATGCTTAACTAAATGCTCCCGCACATACAAAATCATATCCAAGCGGCAGCGTTCGTGATTGCGCCACAATTCCTCATCGGGTATGGCGTCCATCCGCTCCCACAATGGGCTATCTGGTGGTGCTGATGACCAATTTGGGCCGAGGTAGCGATCGTATAACTCTTGAGTTGATTTGGCCACACAACTCCGAGCATGGACACCGTTGGTAATTGCTGCGATCGGTACTTCTTCCACTGGCACTTTCTGCCACAAGCCTTGGAACATTTGCCGCGACACCACACCATGCAGTTGTGCGACACCGTTAGAAAATGTTGCCATTTTCAACGCCAGCACCGCCATACTGAAAGGCCCAGATAAATCGCCTGTATTCTCACGCCCCAGTCCTAAAAATTGCTCTTTGGGCAACCCAAATATATCTGCGTAATATCCCAGATAGTGCAGCATTTTGTCGGGAGCGAACAAGTCAATCCCTGCTGGTACTGGCGTATGGGTGGTAAAGATATTGCTGGAAGCGACCACCTGTCTAGCTTGGACATAATTCAGTCCTTCTTCTTGAATTAGCAAGCGGATGCGTTCTAGGGCAGAGAAGGCGGCGTGGCCTTCATTCATGTGGTAAGCGGTAACTTTCAGCCCCAAAGCTTTGAGCATTTGCACACCACCGATCCCCAGCATGATTTCCTGGTGGATACGCATATCGATGTCGCCACCGTACAGCTGGTCTGTGATGTCGTGGTCGTAAGTGTTATTTGGTTCAATGTTGGTGTCCAGCAGATACAGAGGTACTGTTCCTACCTGTACGCGCCAAACTCTGGCATATACCTTGCGTCCTGGATAATCTACCGCAATCCGCAGTTCAGAACCATCGGCATTGCGCTCTAGATGCAAGGGCATATTATAAAAATCGTTGAGCAGGTAGCGTTCTTGCTGCCAGCCATCAGCATTGAGATACTGGGCAAAGTAGCCTTGCTGATATAGCAAACCTACACCTACAAGCGGTAAACCCAAGTCACTGGCAGATTTGAGGTGATCCCCCGCCAGAACGCCCAAGCCTCCAGAATAAACGGGCAAACAATCTACAAGTCCAAATTCCGCCGAAAAATAGGCGTAGCATTCTTTTGGTTTCTGCTCCCGTTGTTTCTGATACCAGGTGCGCTCTTGCAAATAATCGTCTAACTGACGGTCAGCTCGATCCATTTGCGCTAAAAAGCCTTCATCTTCGACAACTTCCAGAAGCCGCGATTGAGAGATCGTACCCAGCATTAACACCGGGTTATGATGGCTAGACTCCCACAGGTCAGAGTCTAAGCGACGGAACAAGTCTTTACTTTCAACGTTCCAATCCCAGTGTAAGTTATATGCCAGCCGCCGTAGTGGTTCGAGTCGCGGCGGTAGTGAAGGAGATACATTAAATGTCCGAATTGGCTGCATAAGTTGGCAAAACTCCAAGTTTAGCTATGGTTATTGTTTACTCTCTTTACCAATGTTGCCAATTCTTTATACAGTAGTTTGTGAAAAAGCGATGACTTTGTTAAGCATTGAGAATTATTTTTAACCTCGTTGCTAAAGTTTACACCAAGGTGTTTCTAATTCTATGCCTGACTCTGAGCCATGTACTTGGTATATTAAAATTTAATCATTGACTGGTATGTATCACTTAAAAAAATTTAGTTTTGAATAAATAATTTATATTTATTTTAGTATTGCTTCCGGGGATCAATTCGAGATTCTTGGCTGAGGGTGAAAATTCCCCATAGCTGTGTCCAGTAAAGTGAAATTTTTAATTATTTTTTAATAAAATTGGGCTATCAAAGATAGCACTCAGCACTCTCAAGCCAGGAAGCAGAAGGGAAACCCCATAAATAATCGGATGAAAGCCCTACCAAGCAGTTAATTAAGAAAAGCGATGCCTGGGGCGGGCTACACCTATGCTAACTACTTGGTATGAAATATTTGCACTAAATCAGGAAGATAACTTATAAAGGTGTTATTTTATGCACCTAGTGAAGGCTGATCTTTAGTATTTTTTGTCATTGTCAGAGCTACAGCTGCTGCATAAGCCAGTTCTGCTGCCATTTGATAAGCTAGTTTGATACTTGATGAAGTGTCCTTGGCTTTAAGAGATGGGGAAGCTTTTTTTCGGCGCGACTCAAGTTTTACATCACCTGCTGCAATAGCTCGCTGTAAAATGATCCAGGCATCTAGGTCTTCTGAGTCATAATTACTTTGAAGCTGCGATCGCAGTTGATCTTCGGCTACAACACTCAAAGAGCCGATAGTTAGAGCTTCTTGTACAATTTCTTTAATTAAAGCCATAATTTGAACCAAGTATGTGAGTTAAAACCGATACCTCAATTTGGGAAATTAGATGTTTTTTTGTAGATTTATCCTCGAAACTAAGCTACGTTTTAGCTTTCTTTAAATAAAATTTATAACGAGTAGTACCAAGCACACATCACCCTTTTGGCTCACCCGAATGGGTGATTCACAATATTTTAGATAGCAAGTATGTGGACAAAATAAATATTTTGAGCTAGTTTGGCTTTTTAACTAAGAGGGTGTCACAAGCATAGTAGATGTCAAATAAGTTGAAAGCTCAATCATAAAATTACTTTTATCAGTAATAAGATAAATATAGGCAAAAATGCCAAGAACCGCTGACAGGAGTTTTTAAATCTCCCTCCTCAATGAATTTTATCTAAGTGTATAAAAATATTTGTAAGTAGCTTGGGCTTTGCCCACCGAAGGCATCGCTCTAGTAAAAAAGTTAACTTATCTCCTTCATTCTCATTAACAATAAACTCTGGAACTAAACTTATTTCATGAGAGTGTTCCACTAAAAATAAAATGTGTTATCGTTAAAAACAATTGTTATTAAAAACCATTCATGTCATTACAAACGTGAATTGGTTAGTCTGTAAATCATCCGTGTGCAACATGATTGGAGCAGCATACTCTAGAAATTCGTTGCAAGAAAGCCGTCATAGCAGTCGGGGAAGCGCTTACTTGTTTGCACCGATGGTTAACTTCAATGTGATGGCTGATGTGGGAGATAATCCACCCTAATTGGATTTTATTTGGGCACCAATACCCATAGAAATCCAACAATAATTACATTGTTATGCTAGGCATAAATTTTATCTAAACTTTGAATATAGTCTAGTTAAATGTATTTTTTGTTGCAAAATAGCTTGTGAAACTGAGTTGCTTCAAAAGACTAAAATCGCTTGAGAAGAAATGCCTCAAGACAAACAACACTGTCTCTATTTACTTTAGGAGTGCTGTTAGCGGTAGCAAGCTTTTAAAATTTGCCAGATAACCAAAACAGTAGTCTATCTAAACCAGCAAATTTTCCNATCAGACAATTTAAAAGTCTGAGTTTTGACCCGGCAATGCACTGAAATTTTTTTGTTAATTGATTTTGTGAAAAATAAGCCAAAGTTTTACGTGCATATAGTACAAAATCTGCTAGCGACTTAACGTAATTGTGCATAATACTTGAGTAATTCTACACACCTAACCTCAAGAATTGCTTGCATAGTCAAAGCCATACTCTGGTTTTTCAAATGTTGGAAAACCATCTAAAAATCTTGGAAAATTTTGGTGATACTGCTAGCTCATGTATTAATACACACGGAGCCTATTGGTATTGGCAAAAGATTAGGATACAGCCAAAACAACTTGAAACACTGTCAACAAAAATTGATTAAAGAGATATGTAGCCATGCAGAACGAGCAATATTTTTCCAAATTGCAGCGCGTGCAAGAACTTTTAGTAACTACACTGTTAGGAGATATTCCAACACTTCTTCTCGGTCCAAAGTTGCGTAATTTAGGATATCGTAGTATTTTTAGCCAGATAGGCAGACCGGTGTATATTCAAAATGGTGTTGAATTTAACGGTACTTCTTGTATTGAGATCGGCGCAGGAGTCTATATTTTCAAGGGTGTGCGGATGGATGCGAGAGGACACAAAAATAATAGAATTCATCTAGGAAATAGAGTCGCGATTGAGCGTAACGTTGATATAGGGTGTTTAGAAGATACGTATATACATATTGATGAAGACACCTTCATTGCTCCCAACGTTTGTATTGAGGGGCCAGGAGACATTAAAATTGGTAAACACTGCTTAATTGCTGCCCATTCAGGGATATATGCCAATAATCATAATTTTGCCGATCCGATGGAGTTGATTAAATACCAAGGTGTTACTCGCAAGGGAATTGTGATTGAGGATGATTGTTGGCTAGGACATGGAGTAACAGTATTAGATGGCGTTACTATCGGCAAAGGCAGTGTTATTGGTGCGGGAGCAGTTGTTAATAAAGATATTCCTCCTTTTTCCGTTGCTGTCGGCATACCTGCACGAGTAATCAAAAACCGAATTAGCAAAGATATAGCAAAGCTTCAAGTTGAGAAATAGGGCATTGGGTATAAGAGGCAGAGGGGCGGAGGGGCAGAGGAGCAGCACTTCTCTACGAGAGGCTTCGCCAACGACTACGCTCAGTGAACGAGGAGCAGAGGAGAAATAATAACTCCTAACTCAGCACTCCTGAAAGGTATGGGGAATAGTAACTATCCTCTGTAACCTGTTGCCTTTTTTGGGAAACCTTTGCCATCAGTCAACGTCACAAGGGTAAACGTCTCTGGGTTATCTTTATTAAGGGCATCTACAAGTCAGACAACTGACATCTTGTGCGTTATCAATAACCGTAGGGTAGACATTGCTAGTCCTGAGTCCCCAGAGTCCTCTAAAAAAGGGACGAGATTTGGGTAATATAAAGTAGCTATCTTTTCTGCATTGCAGATACCGAAAGAAAAGCTTTCTTTGTTTTACCCGTTGGAGATATTTCTATGCTGACTTTAAAAATCGCTGTTTATATTGTTGTTGCCTTCTTCGTAACTATCTTCATCTTCGGATTTTTGTCGAACGATCCAGCTCGTAACCCCGGCCGTCGGGACTTAGAGTAAGAGGGCGATAAATCATCCGCGACTTTGGAAGGCGGAAAATACTAAACGCCACGGAAACTTACTAAGCGAAAATTTAGTAAGTTTCTTCCTCCAAGTAGCTTGCTGTAGGTAGCAGAAGGCGACAGTCGGAAGGCAAAATGTATGTTTAATCCTTCCCTTTGTCATTTGGCTGTTTGTTAGCCCGATTTTGCTCACTTATGCTTCATCCAGTTCTGCCACCTAATCCGCCTCCTATCGTTGAATCTTTACAACCTGTAAATCCCGCCTCATCTGCTAGTCATACAAAGTTTCTTTCAGGTGTAGATACTGGAATACACGAAAAGATAGACAAATCCAAGCAGCCCAAGAATTTGGCTCAGTTGGCAATTTCGGGTAACACTAAAAGCGATCCTTTATTGTCAACTCCGATCGACTCAACTCAAGATGACTTGGTAGTTGCGAAAACTTATTCTGTACCTCATTCACCAGAAACCTTTCCACCAGAAAGTTCCCCACTCCCCGGTTCTGCAACTGCTGGGCTTTTGGGACAGCCAATGGTTGTTGGTTATCCCACGCAGGAGGTTACAACCTCTAATAGCCAAGTTACAGAATATACAAAGACAAGTCCGAGCGTCGAACCCCGCCACTCGGAACTTCTTCTGATGTCGGCACTGCGTAAACGGGAGATGCAAAGAGAAGCCGCTGCCTTGCAAAAAAAAGTTAGAGCGGAGGCTTCAGACCAAGACGCAAAAGATGAGCCTGCTCAAAAACTCGGTCAGCCATCGCTAAATCCAAACTCTAATGGTGGAGCAAAACCAACCTTTTTGGACTCTTCTAGCTTTAGCTATAGAGTTTCTCCAAGTCCCCTTGTCGCCCAATCTCAACACCCTCTTCAAATTGCCCCAACTGCCACAAACAGCAACAAGTTAGGCAAATCCAAAGCAGAAATTTTAGCTGAGAAGTTAACCCAACAAAAACAGCAACGCGACCTTACTGCACAACAGTCTCTAAAACAAGACAATATCTCTGTATCTGCTGCCGATCTAGCACCGAGTTCTCAATCAGTACAAAATTTTATAACATTTAAATCTCGTAAGCCCACAAACCAACTCTCTGTACCGATCGCTGTAGAATTTAAGTCCCAATTCCAGCAACAAAGCCAAGTCCCAACGCCTACACCACAAGTAAATACCACTCAGCCACAAACTCAACCATCTGGTACAACTGCACCAGCTACCACACCACCAGCCGGGCCAAGAATTGTAGAAGTCACTTCAGATCGGCAAGAGTATGACGAGAAACAGCGAATTATTACAGCTGTAGGTAATGTAATTGTGCGATTTGATGGAGCGGTGGTGGATGCCGATCGCTTACAAGTCAATTTGGACAACATGATTGCTGCGGGAGAAGGTAACGTAACCTTAACACGGGGCGATCAGATACTACGTGGACAACGCTTTACCTATAACTTTGTTCAAGATCGTGGGGAACTGGAAAATGGTAGAGGAGAAATTTACGTACCCTCAGCACAAACAGATTTTGCTTTTTCACCCACAGCTGTAAATGCTGGTGGAGTTTCAAAACGTCCCCCCAGCGATCGCATTAGAGCCAATCAACCCCTTTCTGGTGTCAGCAGCCCTGGAGGAATTGATGTGACAATTGGTGGTCAGGCAAATGCAAGCAACATCCCGCCACCAAAAACAGGGGGTGCAGTCAATCGGCTCAGATTTGAAGCTGAACAAATTGACTTTTATCCGCAAGGCTGGCAGGCAAGCAATGTCCGCATCACCAACGATCCATTTTCGCCCCCAGAGTTAGAATTACGCGCAAATACAGTAACTTTGACGCGAGAATCACCCTTGATAGACCGCATCAGGACACAGGGGCAGCGTTTGGTATTGGATCAAACAGTCTCCTTACCAATTCCGCTGAATGAGCGGACTATTGATCGCCGAGAGCGGGACGTTTCACCTGCAATAGTTTCCCCCGGCTACGATGGAGAAGATCGGGGTGGTTTGTATATTGAGCGTGGCTTTCCAATAATCGATACAGAACAGACACGCTGGACGATCACGCCCCAGTTATTATTACAGAGAGCTGTGCAAGAAGGCACGGGTGACTTAGGGGCACTGTTTGGTGTGAAGACCAAGATAAATTCTGTTTTGAGTCCACGAACGATAATTCAAGGAACTGGGGAGTTAACTAGTTTTAACTTGAATGACGTGGAAGAGAATTTGCGAATGAATTTGGGATTACGCCAGACATTAGGCACTTCTCTTCCCCACACATTGAATGTGCAATATAACTACCGCGATCGCCTCTATAACGGTACTCTGGGTTTTCAAACTGTCCAGAGCAGTTTTGGCGGCATTATTAGCTCTCCTGTAATTCCTTTAGGAAAAAGTGGCATCAACCTCAACTACCAGGCAAGTGCCCAGTATATTGATGCCAACACCGATCGCCCAGACTTGCTAGAACCAGTGCGGGAAAACGATCGCATTTCACTTGGTCGTTTACAAGGCAGTGCTACCCTCAGTAGAGGGCTGTTGCTGTGGCAGGGAAAACCATTACCACCTACTGCCACTGAGGGATTACGATACACCGCTACCCCTGTAGTTCCTTATTTGCAAGCGATCGCTAGCCTTACAGGCACTACCAGTTATTACAGCAATGGTGATAACCAAAGTACTCTAATTGGTACAATTGGCTTACAAGGGCAAATTGGTCATTTTTCTCGACCTTTTTTCGACTATACCGCCTTTAATGTCAGCTTATCTCAAGGCTTAAATAGCGGATTATCACCCTTTTTGTTTGACCGCTCCGTTGATAACAAAGTATTGAGCGCTGGGATATCACAGCAAA
Source organism: Nostoc sp. GT001 (assembly GCF_030382115.1). Classification (NCBI taxonomy): domain Bacteria; kingdom Bacillati; phylum Cyanobacteriota; class Cyanophyceae; order Nostocales; family Nostocaceae; genus Nostoc; species Nostoc sp. GT001. Next base: position 7,101,683 of record NZ_JAUDRJ010000003.1, on the reverse strand, counting down.
TCTATGGCCCTTTTCGCTTAGGCTTCCAAACATCTGTTAACTTGGATACTGGTAAAGAAACTAGCACTGACTACATCTTGGAATATAGCCGTCGCACCTATGGCATTACCTTGCGTTACAATCCGGTGTTGGAGTTAGGCGGCTTCACCGTCCGAATTAGTGATTTTAACTGGGGTGGCGGCACCGATCCATTTTCGGAAATTAAGCCAGTAGTGGGCGGCGTGCAACAGGATAATTAGTCTAAGGACTGGGGACGACTCGACAAGCGATTGATCGCACAATTTGTAAATACCGCGTCAGGTATTCTCAAGTTGGCATAGTCGCCGCTTAGTTGAACGCCTGATGGTGGTTGGTGTAGGGTTACACAGCATCTATGAACTGCGGCTTGATACTCTCGCCATTGCCTACGGATTGCAATACTTGTAGCATCGTTACCTAAGTCGGAAAATCTTAGCCCTGCTCGCATCAGCCAAGATTCCACGTCAGTTGTTTCACCAACTATTTCTGGAGTGGGATTAATCTTTTTCATGAGTAATATCTTATACGTGTATTCTCAATTACTCATTTCACTTTAAAAGAAAGTATCAATACTAGCCAATATCATTTTTTATCAAAATCATCAATAAAAACTATTCATACCTGAATAGAGTACTCAGGTATGAAAGAATGAATTACTATTACGGCTGGTAAACAGCATTGCTTTAGCTTGTGAATAGCCGTTTTCTAGGTGGTAATCACTAGAAACGATAGCCTAATCCAGCTTGGAAGCTGACAGCATCAGCATCACTATTTTTGTAGGCGTCAATACCCCATTTAGTATCGCCGTAGGCAATGACATTTTTGCTAACTTCTGATTCAATCCCAAGGGTGACTACAGGTGAATTCCGATTGCCCAATGGAGTTTTTTGACCTTCGTCAGTTACAAAGGAATAACCACCACCGAAGTAAACGTTAGTATTTTTGGCGATGGGGGCATCATAAGTCACGATAGGCATAATTGCAGCAGCATCGCCACCATACAACACAGAACCCCGCAGTGAAACAGGGGCATTGGGTACGGCGTATCGTCCTTGAATATTACCACCAATTTGGGCTTCATCGTTTCCTTGTCCGCCACTGGTTGCACCAACAGCAACACCAGCACCGATGTAGTTACCGTTAGTACCGTTAGTACCTGCTGTTTGAGCAGATGCAACGCCAGCTGAGAGGATAATGGAAGCAACAGCAAGTGCAGAGGCAGCTAATTTTGTCAGTTTCATAGAGTTATTCTCACTAGAGTTAGGTAAAATCAATGTTCTCTAGTACTAGAATCTCTTTTTTTACAAAATGTAACCTCACGCACCTGGTTCACCCAAGTGGCTGAATTATTTCTCACCCACCTGGGTGTAACAGTTATTTCTTCAAAAAACGCTGACGTAGACGAGAGATAAAAATATTCACCTCTGGTATTTTCAGCCATGAAGCGATCGCAGCAAACACCGCAATTCCCACGAAGCCGGATATACACAATTGCAACAACAGAACCAGTAAACCCGTTTTACCTAAGAATTGTTGAGAAGCAACCAAAGTCCCATAGCTTGCAACCCCAGCTACCACACTACCAGCAGTCAAACCCAAAATCGGCAAACTCCACTCCCGCCAAGGTAAACCATTGAGTTTGCGATCGAGCAACCATAACAGCATCAACAGGGAACTGCAATTTACACCCACTGTTGCTAACACCAAGCCGGGGGCACCAAAAGGCCCAACTAAAATCCAATCGAGCAGAGCATTCAGAAAGATATTAAAAGTACTAATGCGAAAAGGTGTCTGCCCATCACCCAAGGCATAAAATACCCGCACCAAGACATCACGCCCCAAGTAAGCAAACATCCCAATCCCGTAAACGATTAGCAACTCGGAAACTAGCTGTGTAGCATCTTGCTTGAAAGCACCCCGCTCATACACTACCTGAACAATGGGTACAGATAACACTACCATCAACGCTCCTAGAGGTAGCATGGTGACAGCACTAAGTAGGAGTCCCTGACGAATACGTAATTTGAGATCGTCCCAATTTTCTGGTTCGGCAAGTTTGGCAAATATTGGTAACAGAGGCAGCAAAATTATATTAGAAATAATCCCTAAGGGAGTTTGCACTAGCAAATTAGCATAGTTAAAGCCAGCAGCAGCACCAGGGATGGGACTTGCGAAGTAAAGCACAGTAGCAAAGTTAATTGGCATCATCCCGGAAGAAATTGTTGCCGGAGTCATGATTCTGATCACTTCTTGAACACCTGGGGATTTAAAATCAAACCGCAGGCGTAACGTACCTAGTCCTAACCGCCACTGAACAATTAGCTGCACCAGCCATTGGAGAATTGCCCCTGCCAAGGTTCCCCAGGCTAATACCATACCACCGATTAAAGCGTATTCTGGCTTGATAATGTCCTTGCCCACTTGCATGGTCATCAAAGCAATGCCGATAATAACGGTAATGCTAGATAATAGAGGGCTAATAGAGAGTAACCAATATTGATTTGCTGTATTGAGAGTACCGAAGCCAATGCCAATTAATCCTGAAAATAAAGCCATCGGGGCCATAATGCGGAGTTGTTGAATGGCGATCGCTCTAGTTGTCGCTTCCAAACCATGACCAACTAAATCAACGATCGCATCCGCAAAGAAAACTTGAGCCAGTGTCACCAGCAACAGCACTCCAGCTACCAGCGTTGTCACGGTTTCCACTAGGGGAGCCGCTTCTTCTCGGCGACGCTTGGCTAAAACGCTGACGAGCGCACTGTGTAATGGCCCATTTACGCCACCGAGTAAGATCAATAAAAAGCCAGGGATAACATAGGCATAACTATAGGCAGTGGCAGCAGCACCAACACCAAATGCGGCAGCGATCGCTTGCTGCCGCACTAAACCGAAGACTTTACTAATTAATGTGGCTGCGGCAACAATGCCAGCAATTCCAGCGAAAGAACGAGAGGGTTTTTGATCTTGTTGTGTCACGAATAATACCCGACAACTCTTGCAGAGTGCATACTTTAAAACATTTAACCTGAAATTCCACAGTCTGTCAGGTAAATTTTGACAAATTAGTAATTTTAAATGCCTACGCTCAGGGCAAAAGCAAAGCAATGCCTACGCCCAGAATTAAATTCCTGAGATTGCTATGATACAGCGAACGCGATTCAAAAGTGGTGAGGTCGCTTTTCTGATTTGTCCCTGCCATACTATAGCGTTTCCTAATCACATGAGGTACATCTTAGCCTGCCTCCTCGCTTGCCTACGGTGTACACACAAGTCTATATCTTTCTTTATGAATGAATCTCGCACTGTGTTTTGATCCCGCCTCGGAATGAATTCCGAGTTTCATAGCCCAAGTCAACTGAAAGTGGACTGAATGAATTATTTAGTCCACTTTCAGTGGAGTTTCGCTATCAGCCCTGAACTTCAGTTCTGGGCGGGATATGGGTGGGCGTGACAGTTTCACTGTAGAGGATTTTTCGACTTGTGTGTACACCGTAGCCCTTGGGAGAGGGGAGGGGTTGGGGTTCTTGTACCTCACTCAACCGAGAACCGCTATAACTTAGTCACCTCCTTTGTTGTGTACAAGCCAAAATTATTTTTTAACTCATTACGAGGATAGATCGAGAAAGGGGAACTATAACAATAACCATCTTCTGGGAAATTGTTGAACACTGTAAAAATTTGCAGTTTGTCATACTTTTGACACCCTTCAAGCCTATGAACTTTGGTGTGAGGAACCCTTGTATAAAAACGAGATAATCCAGAGCAATGGAACCCAATTCAAATTTCACAGAAAATCAACTTCTTTTGTCAAGCGCTCAACTTCAAGAGCAACTAGAGCAACAAAAAGCTCTGGCGAGTGTAATTGTCCGAATTCGGGAATCTCTTGACTTAGAAAAAATTTTTCAAACGACTGTTACACAAGTGCGTCAGTTGCTTAATGCTGACCGAGTAGCAGTCTTCCAGTTCGACCGCGAACAAAACTGGGAGGGAGAATTTGTTTCTGAAGATGTTGCAATTGGCTGGGACTCAGCAATGACAGTAAAAGTTTACGACCATTGCTTTGGAGAACAATTTGCTGCCAGTTATCAACAAGGTCGAGTGCAAGCAGTAGCAGATATTTTTAATGCGGGACTGAGTGATTGTCATCTGGCAATTTTGAGTAAATTTCAGGTACAGGCCAACCTCGTTGTCCCTCTATCGCGGAAGCAAGAACTGTGGGGATTGCTTTGCATTCATCAGTGCAGTGAGACTCGTGAATGGAAAGAATCGGAAATTGAGTTTATTCGTCAAATTGCTGACCATCTTGTTGTTGCCATTCAACAAGCAAAGCATCTCCATGAAGTCAAATTGCAAGCTACAAAATTGGCTCAAGCAGTTCAGCGCGACCAAGTAATAGCTAAAATTGTCGATGAAATTCGCTCGCCCCTTGATATTGAAACTATCTTTAAAACCACAACTCAAGAAATACGTAAGCTGTTGCAAGCTGACCGAGTTGCCATTTTTAGCTTCAATCCCGATTGGAGTGGTAACTTTGTTGCGGAATCATTTACGTCAGGCTGGACTCCCTTAGTTGGGGTTGAGCCTGCGATCGCTGATACTTATTTACAACAGACGCAAGGTGGGCGTTACGTTGACAACCAGACTTTTATAGTTAATGACATTTACCAAGCTGGATTAACAAACTGCCATGTAACTCTGTTGGAGCAATTCCAGGCAAAAGCCTTTGCAACTGCCCCTATTCTCCAAGGAGATCAACTTTGGGGAATCATTGCTGCCTACCAAAATGCCTCACCCAGAGAGTGGGAATCTTATGAAGTCGAATCACTGATCAAAATCGGTACACAAATTGGTGTAGCAGTTCGACACCATAAGTTGCTGGCATACGCTCAGTACCAAGCAGAGCAACAAAAGACATTAACTAGTGTGATTACTCGAATTCGGGAGTCTCTAGATTTAGATACAATCTTCCAGACTACTGTCACCGAGGCCCGGCAAATGCTGCAAGCAGACCGAGTGGCAGTCTTTCGTTTTGACCCGCAAAAAGATTGGGAAGGGGAATTTATTTCTGAGGATTTTGTACCTGAGTGTAACTCGGTAATGGCAGAAAAAGTTTATGACTATTGTTTCGGAGAAAACTTTGCACACCTTTACGCCCAAGGTCGAGTAAATGCGATCGCTGACATTTATCAAGGAAAGTTCCCCGGTTGCTACGTCCAAATCCTAGAAAAATTTCAAGTGCGGGCAAATATGGTTGCACCTCTATTAAAAAAAGGTGAACTTTGGGGATTGCTGTGTATTCACCAATGCACCGCTCCTCGTTACTGGCAATCTTCTGAGATTGAATTTGCCAGTCAAATCGCCGAACAATTAGGAGTCGCATTAAAACAGGATTCTTATTTAAAGCAAGTTCAAATGCAGGTTGTCCAGTTAGCAGAAGCCACTGAACGGGAGAAAGCAATGGAACGTCAAGAACTGCTGGCTGCAACTATTGATAAAATCCGCCAGTCACTCGATATTAAAACTATTTTTAGAACCACGACTCAAGCTGTACGAGAGTTGCTAGAAGTCGAGCGAATTGCAATTTACCGCTTCAACCCGGATTGGAGTGGTAAATTTGTGGCAGATTCCTTTAAAGATGGTTGGAAACCTGTTGTACAAGACCAACCAATGATTATAGAAACTTTTGAGGACACAGACGACGATAACGAACTTCCACGTAACGAAACCTTTGTGCCGATTCGGGAAGGTGAAAAATTATGGGGATTATTAGTTGCTTATCAAAATTCGCAACCGCGTTATTGGAAAGAGGAAGAAATTAATTTACTGGCTCAAGTTGGGGTGCAATTAGGAATTGCGATTCAGCAAGCAGAATTACTCGAGCAAACTAAACGTCAAACCTTGGAACTTTCTCAAACTCTGCAAGAATTAAAACAAACTCAGACTAGGTTAATTCAGGGTGAAAAAATGGCGGGATTAGGACAACTACTTGCTGGAGTTGCCCATGAAATCAACAATCCCATCAGTTTTATTTTTGGCAATCTTATCCATTTAAATGAATATACTGAAGAACTGCTAAAGGTAGTGAAACTTTACCGTCAAAGCTCCTCAATATTGCCAACTATCCAAGAGCAAATCGACAAGAGTGATTTGGACTTTCTCATCGAAGATTTACCCAAAACCCTTGAGTCAATGAAAGTAGGAACAGAGCGGATTTGTGATATTGTGCTATCACTACGAAACTTCTCTCGTACAGATGAGGCTGAATTGAAGCCAGTAGATATTCATGAAGGGTTAGATAGTACTTTGCTAATTTTAGGGCATCGCCTCAAAAATAATAATGAACGCCCAGCCATTGAGATTATTAAACAATATGATAATTTACCTTTGCTCGAATGCTATCCCGCGCAATTAAATCAAGTGTTTATGAATCTTTTGAGTAACAGTATTGATGCATTAGAGGAAAAGTTTAACACTATACAGCAAAGGTATTTGAAATTATTACAAACGTGTCCGAGAATACCTTTGACTATCTGGATTAATACGCAAACGATTAATAACCAGATTGTAATAAGAATAGCTGATAATGGTCTGGGGATTCCAGAAGAAGTGCGATCGCATATATTCGATCCCTTCTTCACTACCAAAGCACCAGGTAAAGGTACGGGGTTAGGATTGTCTATTAGCCATCAAATAGTAGTTGAAAAACATCATGGTCAGATGAAATGTTCCTCTAAACCAGGAGAAGGAACAGAATTTTTAATTGAAATTCCCTGCGGTAATTAAAGGCGACTGATTTTTGACAATTCTTCAGTCAATCTTAAATAGGGGAGCCTGGGTTTCCTCCGTTCCCCAAAGGCATCATAACTGCCATTGCGTTATAGTTTAGGACGTTTTTTGGGATGCGATCGCAGAGTTGATTTTTCGCAAAAATGTCTCTGTTTTTATGCTCAACGCGGAGATTCTCTACTTACAACCCAAACTATCTCGCGTTGACACACCCGTAACTGGATTTACGCCATCGGCTCTTTCACACAGCAGCGACACTTGATAACGGTCAATTAAAGCATCGGTAAAATCAGCACCAGTGACATCAGCATCAAAAAAGCGGCTGCGGGTCAAAGTGGCTTCCGTAAAGATGGCATTCTTGAGGTTAGCACCATCCATAGTGGCGCGATCGACTAAAGCGCCGCTCAAGTTCGCATCTTCCAAATTTGCCTTTAATAAAACTCCTTTAGTGAGAATTGCGTTGGTTAAATTCGCTCCTTGAAAATTTGTCCCCCGCATTTCTGCTGCTACAAAAGTTACACCCGCCAAATCAGCATGAGAAAAGTCACGATTTTCTAAATTTATATTGTTGTAATTGATTGTGTTTATTTGAGCAAAGGCCGGCTTAGGATTCAGTATTATCCACCCAAAGGCTAGTAGCAAAATTACAATCAAACTCAAAAAACGCAGTAAAATCTTTTTCATAACTTTATTATTTTTCAGTAGTCCTTCGTCATTAGTCCTCTCTTACAAAGTTCTGATCGGAGGAAACCTCCGATCAGACTTTGCGCTTTGTCATTTAAGCAATGACTAATGACTAATGACTAATTACTCTTAGCTATTTCCAATCTTTCCCAATGCGGATTGTCAGATCGGATTCTAAATCACCAATCGCTGCTACCTCGATTTGACCCAAGCCTAAGACTTTTTGCAAATCAACCCCAACTCGTCGATTGCCTTTTTGGACAATAATCTGAGTTTGACGTTGAGTATCCGGCCAATCAGGCACTTTGTAAATATTATTAAAGCCTTTCTGTTTAAGATAAGCAATAACTTTTTCAGTTAGCTGAGGTTGATTAGAAGCATTTTGAATAGCAATTTTGAGGTTAGGAACCTGACGCATATCTGGCTTTAGACCAGGTACATTTACCCCAACATAATCATTCAACAGGCTCTGTTGTCCAGTCATATTTAGCCAATAGCTATCAGGGTCTTTGCTAAAGCGGCTAAAAGTACCAGGCAACACGGTCATTTGGAAATTATCCCGATCTAGGTTGAGTCCGAAATTTACCAACGCCATCATTTCTTCCATCTTCAGGTTGGTATCAAAGTATTTTCGCATCAAGCGAGTTAATTGAGGCAACCTGGGTAAGATAGTAGGACTATTTAAGCGTTGCAGCAGGGCTGCTGTTAGTGCTTGCTGACGCTGTACTCTCGGCAAATCTCCCAAACCTGGTTCGCGGAATCGGGCAAACTGTTCAGCTTGTTCGCCGTTGAGGGTTTGCCAACCACTGACTAAATTAATCGACAGCCGACTGCTGGAGTCTTTATATTCCATTGATTGGGGAACAAAGACTTCTACTCCGCCTAACTGATCGACTAACTGCCGTAAGCCGCTGGTAGAAATACGGATGTAACGATCGATTGGGGCGTTGTTTAAGGTACGGCTAACTACCCTTGCTGCTAAGACTGGGCCGCCTTTGGCATTGGCATCAGATACCTTAGTTAATCCCTTTTCTCCCTTTTCGGGGATGGCGATCATTGTATCTCTGGGAATGGAAAGCACCCTTACAGATTTTTCACTAGGGTTCAGTCGTACCAGTAGCATGGAGTCGCTTTTCCCGGCAAAGCTTTCTGGTGAGCCATCAACGGTACCGCTGACTGGTTCAATCCCCATGATTAAAATATTCATCGGACGTGAAAGCTTGTACTGGGAGAGTTTGCTCCATAACTCCCCTGGTAATGGGATTTTTACTTCGTCTTTAGCAGTAGTTCCTAAATCTTCATCTGTTCGATCTAGATTGCTCCATAAAGGAGTCCACAGCGCTAATGTTGACACCAGCAGCCCAGATAAGATGATGCCAATGACAACCGTCATAAACCATAACAGCCATCGAGGCATGGTTAAGCCCAGTCTCTCAGAAAGCTGATTAGGAAACGCACCCACAGATTCGACGACGCTACGGTTCGGATTCGCTGGCTGGTTTAGTTCGACCTCCTCCTCTGAGTCGGCTACTGGTGCTGGTATTACTTGATTTTCTATCCGTTGAAGTTGCGACGATCGCACGTCACTTTCAAACTCTACTACTTGCTGAGACGTAACCGGATTTTCCGACCATTCGACTTGTTTTATCACAATTATCTCCCCACTCAACCACTCCCTAAAAGTATGTTAATCCAAGCTACAAATATTGCCAGTGGAAAAGCTCACTGTAAACTTGTAATGTTCTTCGGTAGGCGTGTATGACAACATGAATACTTTATTGTTCCCCGTAATCCTAGCTGGTGGTAAAGGTGAACGTTTTTGGCCCCTAAGCCGCAAAGACCGACCCAAGCAATTTTTAAGTCTTGATGGTAGCTCTAGAAGTCTATTACAAGCAACCGCCGATCGATTGATTGAACTCGGTGGCGGATGGGATTCCTTGTGGGTTATCACTTCTAGTCAGATAGCTGAAGGCGTAAGACAACAACTACCCGATCTACCAGTTGAAAACTTACTGATTGAGTCGGAAGGAAGAGACACTGCCGCAGCCGTTGCTTGGACAAGTTTAGAAATCAAACGGCGCTATGGTGAAGACGCTGTGATTGGCTTTTTCCCTGCTGACCACTGGATTGCTGACCAAGAGGCCTTTGCACACACATTAAATGCAGCTACGCAACTGGCAACAAGCACAGCAGCGATCGTTACACTGGGGATCAAGCCTACTTTTCCATCAACCGGTTACGGCTACATTGAACAAGGTGAAAAAATAGGTAGCTTTAATGAGTTGCCAGCTTATCACGTGAACCGCTTTACTGAAAAGCCCGACCGAGAAACGGCAGAGACTTTTTTATCTACGGGACGTTTTAGCTGGAATAGTGGAATGTTCGTTTTTCGGGCGGGGGTTGTTCTCAAGGAACTACATACCCATGCTCCAGAAATTATCGAACCTTTAGAACAACATGGCCCTGATATCTATCCCCAGTTGCCTAAGAAGAGTATAGACTATGCGTTAATGGAAAAGACAACTCTAGCATACGTTTTGCCAGTTGATTTTGGTTGGGATGATTTAGGAGATTGGAATGCGATCGAACGTTTACTGAAAACGGAAGATACTCCAAACGTGGAACTCGCTACTCACGTAGGTTTAGATACGCAAGGGGCGATTATTTACGCCTCAAACCCAGAAGATGTAGTTGTTACTATTGGTTTAGAGGATGTGGTGATTGTGCGCGATCGCAATGTCACCCTCGTTGTCAAAAAAGAACGTACCCAGGAAATCAAGCAGATCCTTAAAATTCTCCAAAGTGATTCCCGATTTACTGACCTGCTATAAAAGTTAGAACCCTTGGCAGAGGCGAAAAAGTCTATTTTCCCATTATAACTTGACAGTCTGTTATTTTATCTGACAGTTATGGACATTATTAGCTTTGAGCCTCTGGCCAAGACAATGGCAATCGACTCTATTACTGCTTATCAAAAATATATTTCTCCGTCTAAAGGATTTTCTTGTTCCCATCGCTTATTACACGGCGGGGATTCCTGCTCTAATTACGTCAAACGGATGCTGAACGAACAGAAGCTTCACGAAGCCGTACAATCATCCATAAAAAGATTTCAAGATTGTGCCGCAGCTAGCAAAACTTTAGCAAGCATCAAAACTAGAGCCGATTTCCGTTGTATTGTCATCCCCTGCTGCTTACCTCTTTAACTCCTCTGCCTCTTTGAGTTTTTTACAAAATGTTCCTCACCCAAACTGTTCCCCGTCAACGAGAAATCCTGGAAGTCTTCCTTCGCAATGGCTGGGACTATATGCGAAGGTTACTTACTGGTGGCAAAGCTGATGAACCCCAACTGCCGACACCTGCGGTTTTAAAAAATATTCTGGTAGACTTGGGGCCAGTTTACGTCAAACTTGGTCAGCTACTCTCTACCCGCCCCGACTTACTGAGCGCCTCCTATATTGAGGAATTGTCAACTCTACAAGATGAAGTACCGCCAGTTCCTTGGTCAGAGATAGAAATAATCCTCCGCAAAGAATTAAAACGTCCATTAGCAGAAACCTTCAGCACTGTTAACCCGATCCCCGTAGCAGCCGGATCGATTGCTCAGACACATCGCGCTACACTAGCAGACGGTCGAGAAGTCGCTCTAAAAGTGCAACGTCCAGGAATTGATATTACTATTGCTCAAGATATTGCTTTAATTCAAGGTATTGCCGATTTAGTGGCGCGAACTGATTTTGGGCAAACCTACGAAATCAAATCCATCGCCGAAGAATTTACTAAAGCCTTAGAAGCCGAGTTAGATTTTACACGGGAAGCGGGTTTTACAGACCAGCTGCGGCGCAACTTATCCAAGAGTCGCTGGTACGATCCCACACAAATAATGGTGGCGGAAATTAACTGGGAGTTGACCACAGAGAAATTGCTGGTAATGGAATGGCTGGATGGAGTGCCGTTCCTGGCGGCGGATTTGGATAATGACCCCAACGTTAAAGATCCTGCCGAAAAGCGTAAAGAAATAACTACTTTGTTGTTTCGGGTATTTTTCCAGCAACTATATATTGATGGCTTTTTTCACGCTGATCCCCATCCGGGAAACTTGTTTTATCTCAAAGATGGGCGTGTCGCTCTTTTAGATTGTGGCATGGTGGGAAGACTTGATCCCCGGACACAGCAGATATTAACAGAGATGTTGTTAGCGATCGTTGATTTAGATGCTCAAAGGTGCGCTCAGTTAACTTTGCAACTATCAGATTCTGCTCAACCAGTAATTTTGTCGCGGTTAGAAAATGATTACGATCGCATGTTGCGAAAATATCACAACGTCAGCCTCACGCAAATAAACTTCAGTCAGATAATTTATGAAGTTTTACAAGTTGCCCGCAACAATAAAATTAGATTACCTAGTAATATGGGTTTGTATGCCAAAACCCTAGCAAATTTAGAAGGGGTAGCGCGGACATTCAACCCAGAGCTTAACTTTTTTGATGAAGTCAAACCATTAATTACAGACTTGTTTCGTCGGCAATTACTGGGCGATAATCCAGTGCGATCGCTATTACGGACAGCTTTAGATATTAAAAGTCTGTCTCTCCAATCTCCTCGCCAAATCGAACTCTTATTAGACCGAGTTACCTCAGAAACCCTACAGTGGAATCTATCGCTGCGGGGGTTAGATGGTGTCCGGCGCACTATGGACGATGCCGCTAACCGACTATCTTTTAGTATTTTAGTGGGTTCGCTGATTATGGGTGCGGCAATTATTTCCACCAGAGCGCAAACAACTCAGCTATCTTTTTTAAGTACCATCCTGTTTGCAGTCGCTAGTTTATTGGGTTTGTGGTTAATTATTAGTACATTGCGATCGGGACGTTTACGGTAAAATCATCTTGAATTTTGGACTTTGAATTGAAATAAAAATCTAAAATTGAAGTTTGTAGTAAGCACTTTAGTGCTGAGAAAATTAAGGACTAAAGTGCTTACTACGAACTTGCTTAACCATCAATTTTTATTAGCTGGATAAGACTCCTGCAATACTCGTCAATTCCATGATTTTCTCAAACTGGAAATCATGAGCTAAATTCTTGATAAAATTTTGCAGTACAGCATTTTCTAAGGGTATTTGCTCAATCAATTCTAAAATCAGGTCATCACTACATTGGGCTGCGGCAGTGTACACTTGTTTCACCCATTCAGGCGGCATTTCAGATAATAGAGTTACTAAATCTGTGAGTGTCAACATTGATTTTGGTCTTTGTTGCTTTAGATTTGTTAACTGATAGCTTTCTTCTTGATAAATATATTGAACTCCCAAATATTCGCTCAACTTTTCTAGTAATTCTTCCTCACGGAAAGGCTTGTTAATATAATCATCGCAACCCGCTTTGATTATTGCCTCTCGTTGTTCCTCAAAAGCATTAGCAGTTAAGGCAATAATAATGGTCTTCCAATTGGGTATTTGGGATTCGGTATTTTGGATTAAGGTTTCTTCTCTAGTTTTAATAACTTTTGTGGCTTCGTAGCCGTCCATAATTGGCATCCGCATATCCATTAAAATTAGATGTGGTTGCCATGTCTGCCAAAGTGCGATCGCTTCCATGCCATTTATTGCTTCCTGGACTACAAAACCGATAGATGTCAGAATTTTCTTTAACACTAAACGGCTATCTGTGGAGTCATCAACCACTAAAATACGGTATTCACTTTGATCAGGCACTAAACTAATAACTTGGGGTCTAATTTGTTGGATCTGGATTTCGCTGACTGTGGCTAGACCAATTTGAATATCAAAAGTAAATTTACTTCCCTCGCCAATAGTGCTGGTGACGCTAATATCTCCTCCCATTAGTTGCACATATTTGCGGCTAATTGCTAAACCTAGTCCTGTTCCCTGTTGCGATTTTCTTCCGGTTTCAGTTTGCCCAAAAGCTTCAAATAGCAAGTCAATTTCTTGTGGGGCAATACCGCGGCCAGTATCTTGTACCTCAAAGGTTAGGAATTGGGAATTGGGCATAGGAAGAGGCAGAGGTGCAAAGGGGCAGAGGGGCAGAGGGGAAAGACTTACTGCTACTTCTCCCCTGCTCCCCTGCTCCTCTGCTCCCCTGCTCCCCTGCTCCCCTGCTCCCCTGCTCCCCTGCTCCCCCATCCCCACCCGCAGCGTCACCCTGCCAGTATCGGTAAATTTGATGGCATTTCCCAGGAGGTTAAGCAAGACTTGACGCAGTTTACTTTCGTCAACTTGGATGTATTGGGGAAGGTGAGATGTATATTCAAAGACCAATTCCAATCCTTTGGAGGTGGCGCGGAAGCGCAACATCTCTTTAAGGTTTTCCAAGAGGCGAATTAAGTCAAAACTGTTGAGATTTAAGGTTATTCTCCCAGCTTCGATTTTAGACATTTCCAAAATATCGTTGATTAAATTCAGGAGATGTTCGCCAGCACGATTGATGATTGCTAGATTTTGCTGATGTTCAGTTGATAAATCACGATCGTGGCTCATGACTTGGGTAAAACCGAGGATGGCGTTGAGTGGAGTACGCAGTTCGTGACTCATGTTGGCCAGGAATTCGCTTTTGGCGCGGTTAGCAGCATCAGCAATGATTACAGCTTCTTGCAATGCTTGTGACTGCCTTTGAGTTTGCGCTAGCAATTGTGCCTGTTGTAAAGCAACACCCAACTGATTGCCAATTTGAACTACGATGTTGATTTCTCCTGGTTTCCATTGGCGGGGATCGGAATTTTGATAACTCGCCAGCAATCCCCAAAGCTGACTACCATGTAAAATCGGAACAATAATGTAGGCTTTAGCCTGAAATCGCTCTAAGAGATTGATATAAGCAGGATGAAACTCAGCGTTGTAAATGTCTGGGACACAGAGGAAACTTGCACCTGGGGTTGCTTGCAGGTCAGAATATTCCATCTGGTTATCCGCACTATCCAAAATTTTCGCTAGGCAACGTCCATCTTGTAAAACACCTTCTGTGAGATGAGGATCGTTGTTGTGTTCTTCTATGAGAGAAATCCAATCGTTACCCACTGATTCAGAAACAAATTCGCCATTCCAGTTGGGATTGAAGCGATAGACAACAACCCGATCGCAGTTGAGTACTTGGCGTAATTCTTCGGTTGTCGCCGCAAATATCGTCTCTAAATCCAGTGTTTGGCGCATTCTTTGAATCACTTGCGCGATCGCTCTTTCTCGCTCTGCACTCTCACGTAAGGCTTCTTCTGCCAATTTTCTCTCGGTAATATCTGTAATTGTACCGATGTAACCTTTAATTTCTCCATCATCTCTAAATTCTGGCAAAGCATGACAAATTACCCAGACGACTGTATTATCATCGTCATGTAAGAAACGATGTTCGTACTTATAGGTTGATTTAGCGACTGTTGCTTGATTCCATGCCAACAATAGCTGTTCGCGGTCGTCTGGATGTACGGCATTTGCCCAACCTGTTCCCAGAGAATTTTCTAAACTACATCCAGTAATTTCACTCCAGCGTTGATTAAAATATAAAACATTGCCATCGACATCAGTATGAAATATACAAGCTGGTGAGGCTTCTGCTAAAAGTTGATATCGTTGCTGACCTGACTGCAAAGCTAGTTCTGCTAATTTGCGATCGTTAATATCTGCCCAATAACCAACCCATTCGATCGGGGAATTTGCTTCGTCACGAATTAACCTCATCTTTTCGTAGAACCAGTGATAAGTTCCGTCAGCGTGTAACCAACGGTATTCGTAAGAAATGTACTCCTGCTTAATCAGGTGAGAAAATTTTTCCGATATCAGTTCAATATCTTGTGGATGGACGCGATAAAGCCAAAAACTGGAGTTATCGATAAATTCCCGCGCTTCATAGCCCACCATTTCTTTAACGTTTTCACTGATAAAAGTAATGCTAAAATCCTCTGATGTTTTGCTGCTATAAATGACTACAGGGCTAGAGGTGAGCAGATATTGTAGGCGTTCGTTGGCTAAACGTAGTTCTTGTTCGACGTGTTTGCGTTCGCGTAGCGCTGCGTGTAGTTCGCTAATTTCTACTAAAACTGTGCCAACACCAGAGGGGCGATCGCCTTCACTAACAATCGGAAAATAAGAAGCTAAGAAGTGGCGGATAATATCTGGTTGCTTGATTGATGCGCTGCTTAATTCTTGATTGAGAATCGGTTGACCAGTTACCAGAACTTGTTGATAAATTGGTTCTACTACAGGGGCGATGTCGGGTAAGACTTCATGGATGGTCTTGCCAATATGATCTTGCTGGGGTAGTCCATTAATCTCCGCTAGCAGTTGGTTAATTTGGACAAATCGCAGCTGGTTATCTACAATATTCATACCGACGGGGGCACTGCTAAAAAAGGCATTGAGACGAGCTTCTCTGAGTGCTAGTTCTTGTTCTAAGGTTTTGCGCTCAATCAACCCACCCAATTGAGCAGCAACAGCACTGACTAGCAAGAGCAAACGCCGATCTACCAATACTGAGCTACGTTTAAAAAACACTAAAACAGCTAATACTTGGTTCCCAGCCAGTATGGGAACACCAAAACCAGCTTTGAATCCTACCTTTGCGGCTTGTGGCGATCGCAAGAAAACTGGTTGTGTAACTTTAGAAACATCTTCTATCCATTCGGGTTCTTGGTTCTGCCAAACTCTTCCTGGCAATCCCACTCCCAGAGCAAATTTCACCGTTTGGCTTTGCTGGCAGAATTCTTCTAAGCTGCTCTCCTCTCCATACCAACCCAAACTATGCTCTAAAACAGTCCCATCTTTATTAGGTAGCCAGGCTTCACCAAAATCCCAGCCAATGGTGTGGCAAATTAAGCGCAAGACCACTGCTAAGGCGCTGTTGACATCACTGGCGCGAGTGATAGCTTGGGTTGTCAACAGTAACAAACGGCTTTCATTTTCTGCCTGCTTGCGTTCAGTAATATCTTTTGCGGTTCCCAGTACGTACCATTGCCCATCAATCTCGATCATTTCTGCACTCAACAGTGTTGTCCTGATTTCTCCTGTTGCTGTGCAGACATCAATTTCATAGTTGCGGATGGCTTTGGTTTCTTGCAGGATGTTGATGAGAAAATGATATTCTTCTGGATTCACCCAAATATGCAATTCTTCATCGGTGCGATCAATCACTTGAGAGCGAGAATAACCAAAAAACCGACAAAAGCTGTCGTTGACTTCGATGTAGCGTTTATTGGGAACAGTAATTAAGGCAATTGGATCGGGAGATGACCGGAAAGCTGATGCTAACTTTTCTTCAGAAGCCCGTCGTGCTGCTTCTGCGCGTTGGCGTTCTTTTGCCTCCAATACCAAAGATACTAAATTACCCAGAGAGCGAGCGAAATTTTGGTCCTCTAGCGTCCAATGATGAGTAACTTCCACTGCCTCTAGACATAAAACTCCTACGGTCTTTCCCTCCAGCCTAACGGGTGTATCGAGTATGGAGGTAATATTTAATCTTGAATAAGACGCAGAAAATTCTTTAATTCTGGGATCGGTATGAGCATCATCTGCGGCGATTGATTGGTTTTGCTGCAAAGCTGCAAAATAAACTGGATAGTCTGTCGCTGACAAGAAAAGTCCTTCGTTATGTTGATTGCGACTGCCCTCAAATAAATCAAAACACTGGATTTTCATGCCCGTTTCGTCATACAGCCATACACTAGCTCGTTCTACGCCAATATTGTTGACAGCTGTTTCTGTGATTATACTCAAGGCTGCTTTCAAATCACCCTGATAAAGCGTCTGATTTTGTGCCAATTGTGTTAGCACGAGATTATGGTTACGGAGCTTAATCGCGCTTTCTTGGAGTAACTTTTCTATACCTCTGCGCTGCGTAATATTACTAGCAGTGCCCGTCATGCCTATAACCTGACCCTCTTCGTTGCGTAATGCGATCGCATTCAACATTAAATAAAGTAAAGTACCATCTTTAGCCACACAGGTAGTTTCATGCTGGAAAATAGACTTTCCCTGAAGAACACGCTCAAAGGCTACTTTATCTTGAGCAACTTGTGTAGGTGAGATGAAATCAATTAAGGCACACCCGATCATTTCTTGGGGTTCGTAGCCATAAATCTGTTTGACTGCTGGATTGACAAAGGTAATTAATCCATCAATGCCCACCGACCAAATCATGTCCTGGGATGTCTCCACCAGGAGGCGATACTGACTTTCACTCTTCTTGAGGGCGGCTTCAACTACAAGGCGTTCGCTTCGATAAACTTCTCTACAAAAGGCTTTGCTAATACTAACGGGAATTTCTTTAAAAATATCTTTTATTTGTCTGTCGCGAATATTTAACTCAACTGTAATCCGTTGACGCTCTTTAATCTCCTGTTGCAGTTGGGCATTTTTTTCTTTTAACTGTTTTTTCAGTCTTTGAAGAGTGAGTTGATTTTGGACGCGTAATAAAACTTCTTTGGTTTGGAATGGTTGAGTAATATAGTCAATATCGCCTAAATTGAAGACGTTTATTTTTTCAAAAAAATCATCGAAAATTCCGAAAAGAATTATCGGAATTTCTTGAGTTTGATCCTTAGCTTTCAAATATTGACATACTTCATACCCATCCCTCTCTATAATCAAAACATTTAGCAAAAGCAAATCCGGGGGAGAAGCAATTGCCGTATTGATTGCCAATTGTCCAAAAATGACACTTTCTACCTGATAACCTTGGTGTTGAAGGATGTCTGATAAAAAATGTAAATTCTCTAAGTTGTCATCAACTAATAAAATTTTTATTTTTTGAGCATCCATATCAGTTACTAAGTTAATTTTAAATCAGGAAGAATTTCTTGAATAAAACTGAACATGAAATCAGACAGCAAAACTCTGCCACCAGATTGTAAATAAAATCATCGTCGCTTACAACCATACTTCAGCGCCGGGTGTATAGAAAAGTTGCATATAAAGCAGGATAACTGTTTATATCATCTCCGCTTGATTATTTAATTAAATCCGAAGAATCCCAAACAGCCAAAGCTACGGTGTACACACAAGTCCTAAAAACCTAGCTTAATGAGCCTTGACTCGTTCCCAGTCTCCGACTGGAATACATTCATTGAGTCTCTGACTCAATGTCTGACTGGAGGCAGCAGTCGCTAATCAGCCATTGCCATGCTCTGTATGGGAAGGAGATAATTGAGCTTTTTTTTAATTGTGTCCACACCGTAGCCCTTCGCATTGGGGAGACGCCAGAAGCGTTAGCAAGTCTTCATACGGCAAGCTATGTTCAGCGTCTTTGTCAATCTAACCCTTAGCATCGGGCTAGAGCTTCTAGCTACAAGCGAATTTAATTAAATTTACATTACATAATATAGTTTAATTTACGATCGCCTACTTCCTTTGACATTCATTATTCTCAAGCTTTTCATAATTTTTTTGTTTGATACGGTAAATCCAACCTATGTCTGTACGGTTTACCCAACTGTTTTTAGATTCTTCTTTTATTAAATTACTTACTAGAGAGAAGAAACAAAGCAAATAAAGCTCCTCTCTAAAAAATACCTCTAAAACTTTGTTTGATTACCCAAGATTGAATTAGAAAGTTAAGGAGAGATTAAAATATGGCACTGATTCGTTGGGAACCATTCCGTGAAATGGAGATTCTGCGTCGTCAAATGGATCAACTATTCTCTGAGCTTACAGTAGCCGAGCGCGGTAACTCTGAGATTTCTTCATCACCGAGAACAGCGTGGGTTCCTGCGGTTGAATTACATGATAATGGCTCAGAGTTGCTATTAAGAGTTGAGATTCCAGGCGTGGAAGCTAAAGACCTGGATGTTCAAGTTACTCAAGATGCAGTTTCGATTGCTGGTGAGCATCGTTACGAAAAACATTCCCAATCTAAGGATAAAGTTCATTCGGAATTCCGGTATGGCAAGTTCGCTAGAGTAATTCCTCTGCCAACCAAAGTTCAGAATCAACAAGTTAAGGCAGACTTGAAAGATGGGATTTTAATTTTGACTTTACCCAAACTGGAGCAAGAGCAGAGCAAGGTATTCAAAGTGAATTTAGGCCAATCTCAAAGTTCCACAGCTTCTATAGAAGGCGGCAATGGTAACACACAATCCAACATTAGATCGCAGCAAAGTGTTGAAACTGCTTGAGAAGACGTTCTATTTTCTCATTCAATGATTCCTATATCTCTGAAATAGGTAAATTTTGCTAGAAACCCCAGCCAATGAGTTTAGCTGGGGTTTTTCTTTTCAGGACTTACGCAACTGGCGTATTATTTTAACGTGAGTTCGACAAGTCTTATTTGACCTCTCCCCCAGCCCCTCTCCGACGCGGAGAGGGGAGCAAAAAGCTTAATTTTTCGTTTCTCCTCCCTTTCCGTTTCGGAGAGGGAGGCTGGGAGGGAGAGGTTCATCGAACTCACGTTATTTTAAGCTTGTAGTAAGGACTTTAGTCCTCAAGATAAGGGCTGAAGCCCTGACTACAAACAAAAAACTTTTATTTTCTGTGACACTTGCGTAAGTCCTACTTTTTTTTACTTAGAACTATTTCAGTAAATTCAGGGAGAGGGTGCTATTCCTCTTGCACATCAACCCAGATACTACCTTCTTCAACACGAATCGGAAACACTGGTAGGGCCTTTGGTTGTGAAACTAACGAGAGTACCTTACCTACACCAGGTGGCCAAGAACACCAATCTTTTACCTCACCAGTCCGCAGGTCAAAAGCACTGTGATGGAAGGAACAAACAATTGCGCCATTCTCATTTATTTTCCCACTTTTCAACGGTAATTTTAAGTGAGGACAAGTGTTATCTACAGCATAAAGCTGACTTTCGTGATTCAAAAGCAAAATTTTCCGGCTGCCAACTTTCACCACTTCTCGCGCACCTGGGGAAAGTGCATCGACTGCAAGAACTTTAGTCCAACTCATTAGGTTCTCCTCTCCTAATATATCTGCTTTCAGTTTCCCGCAATTGTGACCAGTGCGATCGCCTTTCAGTAGCAGAGAGTCGAGAATGTCTAGGACTGGCTCTGTCTACGCTGGTAAGATACTAAAACTATAAAATCTTACATTAAATACCATTTTTATACTGAACAAACTTATTTCTGGGTAAACTAAATAAAGCGCTTACTGTCTATGTTTCACAAGCCTTGTAGCTGATAAAAGACAATTCTGAGGGATATAAAAAATGATTAAGACAAGTTACGAATTTGACCAATCTATCCTCGCCGCAGGATCTTCATTAAAGACTGATATTCTGCTACGTTTTCGTACTGATATAGCTAAATCTCCTCGACGTAACCTTAACCTTTCGCTTGTAATTGACCGTTCCGGCTCTATGGCAGGCGCTCCCTTGCATCACGCACTCAAAGCCGCTGAGTCTGTGGTAGATCAACTTGAGCCTGATGACATTCTCTCAGTAGTTGTTTACGACGATGAAGTAGATAGTGTTGTGCCACCCCAAGCTGTGACTAACAAATCTACACTGAAAAATTCCATCCGCAAGGTGAGAGCAGGTGGTATTACCAACTTATCGGGGGGATGGCTCAAAGGCTGCGAACACGTGAAAACGCGACTCGACCCGCAAAAAATCAACCGTGTTCTCCTACTTACCGATGGTCATGCCAATATGGGCATTCAAGACCCCAAGATACTGACGGCGACAGCAGGGCAAAAAGCTGAGGAAGGCATTATCACAACTACGCTAGGTTTTGCTCAGGGTTTTAATGAAGACCTGTTGATTGGGATGGCAAGGGCAGCCACGGGCAACTTCTACTTCATTCAGAGCATCGACGAAGCAACTGAAGTGTTTAGTATTGAGCTAGACAGTCTCAGAGCAGTAGTGGGACAGAACCTCAAGGTGACACTTGAATTGGCTAATGGTGTCAGCCTGGTTGATACCTTAAGTCTGGCTAAAGTTAGTCAGAATGATGCAGGTCAAACTGTCATCACCTTGGGAGAGCTTTACGAGGGCGAAGATAAACTTCTCGGTTTGAGTCTGGGGATATCAAGTGCTCAAGTTGGCGATTTACCTGTGATGAAATTGCATTACAGCGCCGATGTTGTGCAAGATGACCGCATTCAAAGCGTGTCAGGTACAGTCGATGTCGTCGCCAAAGTTGGCACCATTGAGGAAGCAGCTTTTGCTGCTACGAGTCATATAATTCTGGAACTGAGTCGCCTTACCATCGCTAAGGCCAAAGAGACTGGACTTCATCTCGCTGAACATGGCAAGCATCAGGAAGCTGAACAAACCCTGCGATCGCTTGTGAAAGATTTGCGGGATAAAGGGTTGAATGAGAATTTTGAAATTGCTGAAGAAATCGATCAGCTTGAATATTTCGCCAGTCGAATCGCTCAAAAAGCTTTAGGCAATGCCGGACGGAAAGAGATGCGAGATCAGACTTACCAAACGATGACGCGCAATCGCAGCGATTTGGTAGGTCGCGGTGTCACTACTGGCGATGAAGTGTACGCCATGCCCATTGTGAATGAAGTCGGTTCAGGTGTTGAATTGCACTGCGTTCGTGAAGGGGGTAAACTGCGGGTCAAGGTCATGTCCGAAGGCTATGATTCAACCAAGAACATCCAGTTTCCTCGTGCCATTCGTGCCGAGGGGGCACGTTATGTTGTTGAAGGATTGGAACTTTCAAGCGATGCTACTTTCTATCGGGTACGTGGTAAGATTACCCGTTTTGCTCAACCTGGTGAAACAGATATCTTTGTTGCCCCTAGACAATCGTATCCAGCTAACACAGGTAAAGCTTCCAAAGGCCCTGCCAGTGCTGCCGATCTGCCCACAACTGACAGTGTAGGAGACAGCATTTTAGTTCAATGTGTCAAAGATGGCAGCAAACTACGTGCTAGGGTGGTTTCCGACGGATATGAACCGGATTGGAACATGCGTTTTCCGCGATCGGTTCGCGAGGAAGGAATGCTTTACGTTGTTGATGAAGTCAAAACCGCACCGGATGGCAAGTCTTATATTGCCTGTGGTGAAATTAAGCGATTTGTCCAACCCACTTGAATTGAGGAGCGGGGAGCAGAGGGGCAGAGGGGCAGTGGGGCAGCAGGAGCAGGGGAAAAGGTTAAAGGTTAAAGGGAAAAGGAATAAATTTAATCTTTCCCCTTTTCCCCTTACCCCTTTCCCCATGCCCAATGCCCAATGCCCAATGCCCCAATCCTTAAAATATGCCAAGTAAATATGCCTTAGCCGACTGAGACTGTCAGGATCAAAGAGTAAAGAGTAAAAGGCAATCTATTTTGACTTTTAACTTGCTCCTTTTGTTCAACTTCCACAACGGGAGGTTTAATCTTGACTAAATTGAAAGTTGGTATCAATGGCTTCGGTCGAATCGGGCGACTTGTGCTTCGTGCTGGCATCGATAACCCCAACATTGAGTTTGTGGGCATTAACGACCTAGTACCACCAGATAATCTTGCTTACCTATTAAAGTACGATTCAACCCACGGCAAATTAAAGCAGAAGGTTGAAGCCAAGGAAGACGGTATTCTCATTGACGGACATTTCATTCCTTGTGTGTCAGTGAGGAATCCAGCAGAGTTACCTTGGGGAAAACTAGGTGCAGATTATGTCGTGGAAGCGACCGGACTCTTCACTGACTACGAAGGAGCTGCAAACCACCTGAAGGCAGGTGCAAAGCGAGTGGTAATTTCCGCTCCCACTAAAGATCCAGATAGAGTTACTACCCTGTTAATGGGTGTCAATCATCACCTATTTGACCCTGGTAAGGATATCATTGTCTCCAATGCTAGCTGCACTACAAACTGTCTAGCTCCCATCGCTAAGGTGATTAATGACAACTTTGGGTTGACTGAAGGGTTGATGACTACAGTCCATGCTATGACTGCGACTCAGCCAACTGTAGACGGCCCCAGCAAAAAAGACTGGCGGGGTGGTCGAGGTGCATCCCAAAATATTATTCCCTCCTCCACAGGCGCAGCGAAAGCCGTAGCACTGGTTTTACCAGAATTGAAGGGCAGATTAACTGGGATGGCATTACGAGTTCCGACTCCCGATGTCTCTGTAGTTGATTTAACTTTCAAAACAGCCAAAGCTACCAGTTATCAGGAAATCCGTGCTGCTATGAAGGAGGCTGCCGCAGGTTCACTAAAAGGTATCTTGGGTTACACAGATGAAGAAGTAGTTTCCACAGATTTTCAAGGTGATACTCATTCCAGCATCTTCGACGCAGGTGCTGGGATTGAGTTGAATTCCAACTTCTTCAAAGTAATTGCCTGGTATGACAACGAGTGGGGCTACTCAAATCGTGTGATTGACCTGATGTTGTCTATGTCACAGAAAGAAAAACTCGCCCCGACTGCGGCTGTGGTTTGATTAGTCATTAGTCATTAGTCATTAGTCATTAGTCATTAGTCATTGGTCATTAGCTTTTGACTGCTGACTCTTGACTAGGGACTTTTGGGATTTGGGTCTAATGGTAAATACTCCGAAAATAAAACGGAATCTAGTATTTTTATTTAGCAAACCAGTGATATGAAGCACGTGTGAATTTGGATGTTTTGTGCGATGTCTACGACGGGCTACGCCTACGCTCAAAGCATTCAAATTCACAGGTTACTCCTCAACCCCCAATCCCTATGCGTCGAACCAAAATCATTTGTACTGTTGGCCCGGCTACATCTGCACCTGAAAAGCTGCAAGCCTTGGTAAAAGCTGGAATGAATGTGGCACGGCTGAATTTTTCCCACGGAGCTTATGAATTCCACGCCCAAACGGCTCACTATCTCAGGCAGATTAGTACTGAGTTGCAAAAGCCGATCGCCATTATGCAAGACTTATGTGGCCCCAAAATTCGCTTGGGAACTTTACCACCGGAAGGCTTAAATTTAGAAGCTGGTACTGAAGTTACTTTTGTTTTGCAAGAAAAGGGCGAGAGTATTGACGAACTACCCTTACCGTTGCCGACTTTATTTGCAATGGTGCGACCAGGCGAACCGATTTTAATTAATGATGGTCGCGTCAAATTGATAGTTACCGATCGCGATGCCGATCGCATTCGGGCACAAGTGAAAAATGGCGGGTTAATTTCTACGCACAAGGGAGTAAACCTACCCCAAACTCCTTTACCTGTAAGTTCGATCACCGAGAAAGACTTGCTGGATCTGCGTTTTGGGATTCAGTTAGGTGTAGACTGGGTAGCGGTATCCTTCGTGCGATCGCCACAAGACTTAGAACCCGCCAAGCGCATGATTGAAGCCGCTGGCGCTTCGATTCGCTTAATTGCCAAAATCGAAAGATCGGAGGCAGTAGAAAACTTTGATTCCATTCTGAAGGTTGCCGACGCGATTATGATTGCCCGTGGCGATTTAGGGGTGGAAGTGCCAATTCACGAAGTACCCCTAATTCAAAAAGATATTATTCGCCGTTGCAATCGTGCTGGTAAGCCGGTGATTACAGCCACCCAAATGCTAGAGTCGATGATTAGCGCCCCCGATCCCACCCGCGCCGAAGCCACCGATGTTGCTAACTCGATCTTGGATGGAACAGACGCGGTAATGCTTTCTGGTGAAACAGCTGTCGGACAATATCCCGTCGCCGCCGTCCAGATGATGCACAACATCGCCGTGCGGACAGAACAGGCTCTCGATGAGGGTAGCAAACACGCTTGGTGTCATGAAGCAGGCAGTCTTAGCGTTACCGAATCTGTGGCAGAATCCGTCTGTCGCATCGCTTATGAAACTGGCTCACGGGCAATTCTCTGTAACACTTCATCAGGAAGTACAGCGAGAATGGTGTCTAAATATCGGCCGACTTCTCCCATTATTGCCCTCACCTCCGACATTACCGCTTATCGCCAGCTAGCACTTTCTTGGGGTGTGGAAGCTTTGCTGATTCCACCAGTCCACAATGCCGAAGAGATGTTTACCAATGTAGTGAACACAGTTGTAGACATGGGTCTAGCAAACAAGGGCGATAAAGTAGTTATTACCTCTGGTGTTCCAATTGGTAAATCAGGAACAACTAGTTTAATCAAAGTGCATTCCATTGGACAGCCAATTTCGGCATAAGGCACTTAGAATAAGGCTGTGGCTCAAGATAGTAAGCAAAATTGGGCAATCATTAAGAAAAATTGCCAGAATCAGAATTGAAGGAAGAGTAAAGAGTGTAAAGAACTGGGGAATAAGTAAATCCTAAACAAACATCACGGAGTATTTTATGTCTAAGAATTTACTGGAACAATTGCGAGAAGTGACTGTTGTGGTCGCAGATACAGGGGATATCCAGGCAATTGAAAAGTTTAAACCCCAAGATGCCACCACCAATCCTTCTCTGATTACTGCTGCGGCGCAAATGCCAGAATATCAGGGAATTGTCGATCAAACTTTACTCCAAGCAAAAAAAGATGCTGGAGCCGGAGCCACCCAAGCACAGATAGTTTCTCTAGCGTTTGACCGTTTGGCAGTTGCTTTTGGATTAAAGATTTTGCAAATCATTCCCGGTCGCGTGTCTACGGAAGTGGATGCTCGCTTGTCCTACGATACGGAAGCCACTCTGACTAAAGCACGGGACTTAATTGCCCAGTATAAAGCTGCCGGAATTGGCCGCGATCGCGTTTTAATTAAAATTGCCAGCACTTGGGAAGGCATTCGCGCTGCGGAAATTCTCGAAAAAGAAGGTATTCACTGTAACCTTACCTTGTTATTTGGTCTTCACCAAGCGATCGCTTGTGCTGAAGCTGGCGTTACCCTAATTTCTCCCTTCGTTGGCCGGATTCTCGACTGGTACAAAAAAGATACCGGACGCGATAGCTACCCAGCGGCCGAAGATCCAGGTGTTTTGTCTGTCACCAAAATCTACAACTACTACAAGAAATTTGGCTATAAAACCGAAGTTATGGGAGCTAGTTTCCGTAACCTTGGTGAAATTACTGAACTTGCAGGTAGTGACTTGCTGACCATTTCACCGTCGCTTTTGGCTGAATTACAGTCAACTGTTGCAGAACTGCCACGTAAACTTGACCCCGCCAAGGCAGCAAATTTGGAAATTGAAAAGATATCCATTGACAAAGCGAACTATGACAAAATGCACGCCGCTGACCGCATGGCAACTGACAAACTAGACGAAGGTATTAAAGGTTTCACCAAGGCACTAGAAGACCTTGAGAAACTTTTGGCAGACCGACTCGTTCGCCTAGAAGGAGAGGTAGTGGCAAGCCATTAGAGATTTCCAATTAAAAAACATCCAAAGTAGTGTGCGTTACGGCTCAAGCCGTAACGCACTTCAAATATCATGTCTGGGTAATTAATATTCAATTCCCCTTCTCCCTTGGGAAAAGGGGTTAGGGGATGAGGGCGTGAGGGATTTGCAAAACGCCTGTCCGATATAGTTTTCGGCTTAAGTTGACACCAATGCACCCCACACACCAGTCGCTCATGGAGGAAACCCCGACGAGCAACAGCAATGTTTATCTACGTAGACGTAGCCCATCGTAGACATCGCACCAAAAATTTACGCTGCGAGCATGATATGACTCATTTTAATCTTCGTGGTCATCAAACGGATCGTTCAACTCCTTGCTAGGAGGGCCAAAGGAGGTATAAATCGAAATTCCAGTGATGGCAACCACCACGGCAGCCATAGAAATGCTAAGAACTATTGCGGGTTCCATAATTGAGAGATAGATGATGAGTGCTATTCTTATAGAATATTACAGAAGATTAAAAAAAGCTTTGGCAAGTAATCTTAGGTGAACTATGGCACAAAGGACTAGGTTGGGAGATATCCTGAAACCACTTAACTCTGAGTATGGTAAAGTGGCTCCAGGTTGGGGTACTACCCCTGTGATGGCTGTTTTTATGGCACTATTTTTCGTGTTTCTGCTGATTATTCTGCAACTTTACAATAAATCACTGTTGGTTCAGGATGTATTTGTCGATTGGCGCAGTTTAGGACGCTAACGCATACAAAGCGAGCGAGTTTGGATAACAAGTTAAGTTTCACCCGGTTCTTCCGGGTTTTTTTGTGAGTTGCGATTTGCTACTGAACAATAACTCAGCAGGTGTAGGTTGGGGAGCCACTGCGCCCTTGCGGTTTCCCGATTTGTACCCCTTCGGGGAAGCAAGCTACGCGCAGGGTCTCCCCTTGGGAGAAGCAAGTGGCGTTTGAGGAACGAAACCCAACATTCTCAAAAGTTTGTTGGGTTTCAGTTCCCTACGGGACGGTGTTCGCGTTTGTTAAACCCAACCTATATTTATTTTTTTCTCCTTAGAGTGACACAAGCGTCATAAAAGCGAAACATCTGCCAAAAGAAAAAATGTCGTACTACAATATCACTAAGTATTACTTAGTCAAACAGGATTAAAAGTTAATCTAGCTTTTAAATACGAACTATAAATATTGATCAAAAAATAAAACTTTTAGAGGTGTAAATGAGCGAAATTCCTCTCTGTAGCATAGTGATTTCATCCCAACTGCCCTCAAATGAAATAGAGTCTTTAGAAACATTGCTGGGGATGAGTTCAATCAATGTGCAAAAGTCACCAAGTCGAATATTAGGTGCAGATGACATAGTTTTTGTAGCTACAGTAGTTGGAGGGATAGCAGCAACAGCCAATTTGATAGAGTACAGTATCAAAGTCGCTAAGGCGATCAATAATTGGCGGCGAAAATTGCGAGAAAAAGGGATAGAACCAAAAGGCACGTTAGAACACCCAGTTCGTCCCTCTCTTGATTTAAGCACCGCTACTGATGAAGAAATAGAAGAATGGCTGTCTCGAAAGTAGCTGAAAAAGTTCCCCTTAGTCCAGGGGTAGAAAAATTTACTAAACAAGATAATTCGTTCAGTAATCAAATTCTGATCTTGTTTTCAGCCCCTCTGCTGACTGAAGAATTATTGGCGGTAGAGAATTTATCGATTCAGGAAGAAATTGATGCTATTGCTTTGGTGTTAGAGGATATATCTCACCCTATAGCAGTAGAAATAGTGGTTAAAGTAGCCACCTCACAGACTCTACAAGATGTGTTGTCTCATCGTGTCAAACCACTGATTATTCATTTTATTGGTCATGGAATGAGAGATCGGGATAATACAGCTTTGGTGTTAGAAGATGAAGTGGGAATTACTCGTTCTTTTAGTGAAGAAGAACTCGCGATCGCCCTATCCAACCAAAAGCAACCACCCTGTCAATTAGCATTATTGAATGCCTGTCATTCCGAAAAGTTAGCTCAAGCTTTTGTAAAAGCAGGAGTGTCTCATGTAATTGCGGTTAATGCTGAAGATAAAATTTTAGATATTGCAGCTCGATGTTTTTCTCGACGACTTTATCAGGCATTATTCAATCAGAATTCAGTTGCAAATAGTTTTTTATTGAGTCGTAATGCAGTTAAACTTGATGATAAATTAATAAAACTGTTTAACTCTCAGACTTTTAGGCAAGGAGTTAATTTTGATGAAGCCTTCAAATTTCGATTGCTACCCCAAACTGACCATAATCAATCGCTGATTATCGAACCAGCCGATTCTCACCAAGTTATCTATCCTCAGTGGTCAAATACTAATATTCCCCGTAAAGATCCAAATTTTGTCGGACGCAGGCAAGAAATACATCAGGTAATTAAAGAACTAGTAGAGTCGGATAATCGTTGTATTGCTCTTCATGGTATGGGAGGAATAGGTAAAACTGCCTTAGCTTATGCCGTTGCTCAGTGGTTACATGAGCGCGATCGCTATAAGGATGGAGTTTGGTTTATTAGTTTGCGCGATACTGATTCTGTAGGAACGCTAATTATCAAAGTTACACAGAGTCTGGAATTAAGGAGTTTTGCTTTAGAGAAAGAGTTAAGGAATAGTCGATTGTTTTTGATTCTCGATGATTTGGATAAATTGATTGAGAAAGAATCCAATGAACTAATTAAACTTTTGAACTCGCTTTTAGAACAGTGTCCTAATTTAAGACTGTTGTTAACTTGTCGTGATTCTTTAGTAAGGGATATTGATTGCCGTCAACAAGAAGTTTACAGCATGGGAGCTTCAGAAACGAGACAGATATTTAAAAAATATGCACCATTAGAAGCAGAATGGGGAGATAATGATGATTTGGTGTCAGATTTTAATCTTTTAGTAAAGTTTCTTGATGGCTATCCCTTACCCATTAAACTAGCAGCATCTTATATGGCAGAAACTCAATGTACTCTCAAGATGCTGTGTGAAGATTTGGACATTGAACCATTAGAAATTCTTGACGATTATTCTCCTGAACAAAGAAAAGACAGAAGTCTGCGGATAACTTTAGAGCGCTCCTTTGAAATGTTATCGGTAGAAGGACAAGATATATTTCCTTTATTGGCTTTTTTTCCTAGTGGGTTGAGTCGGGATTTAGCTATGGCTATTCGGGGCAGAAGTGGAAATAAGGCTTTAATGGAATTGCTCAAGTTTTCTATGGCAGAAAAGTCTCTTAGTGCATCTGATTGGAGAGTAACTTTACCCGAACCTGCCCGTACTTATGCACAAAGTAAATTGCAGAAAGGTAGAGGAATTGACTATCTTGCTCCTCAAGTTTTAGATTTTTATTATAGTAATTTGTGTGACACAGTTCTCAAGCATTTTGGCAATAGAGATGAGAAGAAAGGGCAGGAGTTGCTTCTGGAAGAAAACTCAAACTTAATCTTGTTTCTTGAATGGGGTTATGAGCATGAAATGAGTTTAGATAAAATCTGTCGCAGTGCGAGGATAACAGCTTCATTAAGTCCTTATTGGCGTTGGATTGAAGCGAATCAAGACCCTTTGGTTAGATTGGATTTGGCAATAGAGGCAGCCCAAAGAAATCAGGATCGAGTGGGAGAAGACTTAGTAAGAAATGCGATCGCTACTTTTTCTTCTAGAGAAGTATTTAAAGATGTTCAATCTTTGGGACGAGAAAGTGACGATCTAGAGTCCTTTGAGTTTGAAAGCATCACCGTCAACCATCGCGGCGAAATCATCGAACGAGAAACAAAACTTGCCCAATACTTCACCGAAACTCTACAAAGCCCCTCTCTCAGTGGCATACTGGACATCACCCTCGATATGGTTGCCATCCCTGGTGGTACATTCATGATGGGTTCACCCCAAGGGGAAGGAGATAGCTTTGAAAAACCTCAACATGAAGTAAAGGTTCAACCCTTTTTTATGGGCAAGTACCCAGTCACCCAAGCACAATGGCAAGCAGTCACATCTCTCCCGCAAGTAAACCGCGAACTGAAACCTAACCCATCCTATTTTAAAGGAGAAAATCGACCAGTTGAGAGAGTATCTTGGTTTGAAGCGGTGGAATTTTGCGATCGCCTCTCTCAATACACAGGCAAAAGCTACCGTCTTCCCAGTGAAGCAGAATGGGAATATGCCTGTAGAGCCGGAACTACGACTCCATTCCATTTTGGCGAAACAACTACATCAGAGTTGGCTAACTACGATGCTAACTATACTTACCGTGCTGGTGTGAAAGGAACATATCGAGGACAAACAACAGAAGTGGGCAGTTTTGAAGTAGCTAACGCTTTTGGGTTATACGATATGCACGGTCAGGTATGGGAATGGTGTCTTGACGATTGGCACGATAACTATGAAGGTGCACCAACAGATGGCAGTGCTTGGTTTGATGATAATAATAAACTTTCTCAAAAAATAGGAAGAGCCATACTGCGCGGCGGTTCCTGGTTCGACAATCCTAATTACTGCCGTTCCGCGTCTCGCAACCTCATCTTCTTCCTTGGCTTCCACAGCAACATTTTTAGTTTTCGTGTTGTGTGTGCTGTTGGGAGGATTCTTCAGTAGCCCTTTATACTTTTCCTCTTTCGCCCTTTGCTCTTGTTCTTTTTTCCTTTTTTGTCGCATCATGGCGACTCGAATTTTTTGGCATAAATATTAAGATTTTTTAATTTCAATGAAATAATTATCGGTCATCCAAAAGACTTATGATTGTATTGAGTGGTACGTTTTAATTGTTGAGAAATTGCCGAAAATTCATAAGTTTACTTTAGGCGGCAGGATAATCAATCAACTGTACGATTTATTTGAGGGATTAATTCAAGCCAAATATGCTAAAGATAAACTTATTCAACTAGAATCTCTCAATACTCAACTGGACATTTTGCGCTATCAAACACGAATGGTGCTTGACTTCAATTTGATGTTATTAAGTACTTAATTTACTCAAACTCAGGTGGCTACAGTTCTTTTATTGTTAATTCCCAACCTTGAAGTAATTCTGGTATTGTCAGTTTGTCGTTATCTTTTAAAACTACTGGTTCAAGGTTAGAGCGATAAACTGTTACTAAAAGTTTATCAGGGTCAATGAGAATACCCACTGTAGATCCTAGTTATAGGAATAGTTTAATCTTTTCTTGGAGTGGTTTGAGGCGATCACTTTTCGATTTGACCTCAACCATGAGATCGGGTACTAACTGCACAAAGTCACGCTGAGTCTTCTTGAGTCGTTCTGCTCGAACAAAAGAAACATCTGGAGCGCGTAGGTTTCTTTTTTCTGGGTCGCCTCCAGTTTCATTTGTTTCAATACTGGGCAAGATAAAACCAGCACTAGAACCAGTAACACGTCCCAGTTTGCGAGGCATGACCCATATATTCAAAAATTTCAGCAGACGAGAACCAATTTCGTCTGACTGATAATCGGATGGCTCCCATAACGATGATGTTTCCCTCTACTAGCTCCATTCGCCAATCAGGATTCTGTGATTGTAATTGTTCTAAGTCTTTGATTGTCAGAGACATAAGGCATCACTCGCTGGTGGGGCGTTAGCGTAGCTCGCCGCAGGCATCGCTTTCTATGATAGGCGATTATTGAGTAGACTACATAATAATATGTGAGTTTCTGTAGTAGTTCTATAGTTTACAGGAGACAAAAAATGAATATATTTGGTATCGGTCTGCCAGAAATGGCTGTAATTATGGTGGTAGCGCTGTTAATCTTTGGCCCAAAAAAGCTACCAGAGATCGGTCGGAGTGTGGGCAAAACAATTCGTAGTTTCCAAGAAGCTTCTAAGGAGTTTCAAAACGAGTTTCAAAAAGAAGCAGAACAGTTAGAAGAAGTTGTCAAGACTACTGCTGAATTGGAACCCAAGCAAATCCACCCTGCGAAATCTGAGCAGGATACCGCTAGTTCTTCCCAACCTAGCTAGTAGTCTGTCAAGTTCTTAGTAAGGACTTTAGTCCTTATTTTCTAAGCACTAAAGTCTTACTTACTACAAACCCTTCATTACTAGCTTAGACATTGTACTAGTGGTCTGTCCCATTGATTTTGAGGGGCTGCTAGATCCCCGACTTCTCTAAGAAGTCGGGGATCTGAACACCACTAACCTCTCAAAACTTTTGGGACAGACTACTAGAAGAGTGCTGCATATCAATTGACTGTAGGCAAAATGACAGAAGCTGTTACGCAACCAGCTTTGGTAATTCCCCAACTAATCGTCGGATTAGGGAATCCAGAAGCTAAGTACGACCAAACACGCCATAATATCGGTTTTGCTGCTTTAGAAACTCTCTCTCGTTCTTGGCGCATTTCCTTAACAGAAAACCGCAAGTTTCAGGGTGAGTATGGCGAGGGTATGGCCTCAGGTGGAGGTAAGATTCGCTTGTTGAAACCGTTAACTTATATGAATCGCTCAGGACAAGCAATACAAGCGGTGACAAGTTGGTATAAATTGCCGCCTGAGTCAGTGTTGGTAATTTATGACGATATGGATTTGCCCTTGGGAAAAACTCGTTTGCGTTTATCTGGTTCGGCTGGGGGACATAACGGGATGAAAAGTGCGATCGCACATCTTAATACCCAAAACTTTCCCCGTTTGCGAATCGGTATTGGTAAACCCAAAGATGCAGCTAATAAGGATGATTCTGGTACTATTTCTCATGTGCTGGGGCGATTTTCCGCTGCCGAAAATCAGCAGATGTCTCTTGTACTTCAGTTCGTAGTTGAGTGTATTGAACTAAGTCTCAAACAGGGAGTAGAAAAGGCGATGAATGTTTGTAATAGCCGCACCATTAATAATTCTGAGTCTTAGGGCTGGATGAATACTGTC